>JBGPQS010000025.1:0-9868 GCA_041489235.1 Thermodesulfovibrionia bacterium | reverse complement strand
CATTACTCTTTCATGGAGCGGGAAACGGGATTCGAACCCGCGACCCTCAGCTTGGAAGGCTGACGCTCTACCACTGAGCTACTCCCGCACTCTTTTAAGTTCAGAGTTATTAGTTTGGCGTTAGGAGATAAAATACTCACTACTCCAAATCTATATTCTAAAAACTCCCAACTCAAAACTCTGTACTCTTCACTGCGAATGTTGCTTCGCAAAATTCGCTGGTGGAGAGGGGAGGATTCGAACCTCCGAAGGCTTCGCCGGCAGATTTACAGTCTGCTCCCTTTGGCCGCTCGGGAACCTCTCCATGGAGCCACCGAAGGGAATCGAACCCCCGACCCGCTGATTACAAATCAGCTGCTCTGCCTGCTGAGCTACGGTGGCTTATCGTATTTCCACTTCTACAGGCAGAAAAAGGCAATAGTAATCCCTATTACTTTTTTATCAATCTTATAGTATAACAAGATTTATTATAAAATGGTCAATTTTTAAAATTCAAGAATAAATTCAATTATTTCTATTTTTCTCATATAATTTAGCTATTTTTCATCCTCTGTCGTAAAATCTCAAAAAGCACTATTCCTGTAGCAACAGAAACATTAAGGGAGTTTATTTTACCGTGCATCGGGATTCTGACCAGAATATCACAATGTTCCTTTACCGTCTTCCTCAATCCTTTTCCCTCAGACCCTATTACAATGGCCAAAGGTACTTTAAGGTCTATATCCCACGCTACATTATCTGCCCCTGCATCAGCACCAACTACAGTTATCCCTCTTTCTTTCATCTCTTTCACTGCATGCTTTATATTTGCCAGCGTGGTAACAGGAACATATTCTACCGCACCGGCTGATGACTTTGATACCCCGGGACCAAGAGGAGCAGACCTGTATGATTGGATAATGACACCATGGACACCTGCAGCATCCGCCACTCTCAATATAGCGCCAAAATTTCTCGGATCCTCTATGCAGTCCAGAATGATAAATAGAGGCATTTCACCCTTTGTTATAGGGATTCTGAGTAATTCCTCAAAATCACTATACGTCTTTGGTAACACTTTTGCTGCTATTCCCTGATGTCCTTTAGGAAATGTTGAATTAAAAAATTGTGCATCAGCTCTTACTATTGATATATTCCTCTGCTCTGCCTCTTTTTTAATCTCAAGAATTCCGGGAGAATCGTGTCTGCCAGAAGATATAAAAAGACTCTGTATGTTCCTGCCTGCTCTTATTGCCTCTACCACAGGGTTTAAGCCATAAATCCATTCACTATCCTGACTTGATCTTCCAGTCGGTCCCATCTTTTTTATCTTCAAGAATAATTCCTTTTTCTTCCAGTTCCTTTCTGATCACATCTGCCCTTGCCCAGTCTTTATTCTGCCTTGCATCCTGTCTTTCCCTTATTTTCTCAATGATATCCTTTTCGGAAAATCCTATTTTCTTTGTTACCATCAGTGAAAGGTACCACTCCTGAGGGGTTCTCCCGAAGATATTCAGGACAGCTCTGGCCTCTGAGAAAAGCTCCTTTGTCTTTTGTAAAAGCTCTTTTGCCTTTTGCCCTGATGGTCTGCTATCAAGAAATTTGTTCACATCGCGTATAAATTCGAAGGTGTGCCCGAGTGCAAGGGCTGTATTAAAATCATCATCCATTGCCTCTTCGAATTTTTCCATGAATGAGGATATCCTCTCTTCAAAGGTCTTTTCTGCATCTAAAGAACCTCCCTTATCCTCATCTTTTTCAAGAAAATTGTTCATTCTGAGAATTGTAGAATAGTACCTGTCTAAAGAATTCTCTGTCTCTCGCAATTGTTCATCGGAAAATTCTATTGGACTCCTGTAATGTGTTGACAGAAGAAAAAGCCTGATGACCTCCGGGTCAAATTTATCAAGGATCTCTTTGATCGTAAAGAAATTATCAAGTGACTTTGACATCTTCTCTTTATCAATGGTAATAAATCCATTGTGAATCCAGTAGCGAGCAAATGGCTTACCGGTAAAAGCTTCTGACTGTGCAATCTCATTCTCATGATGGGGAAAGATTAAATCAGCACCGCCGCCATGAATATCAAAGCTTTCACTTAGATGCTTTATAGACATAGCAGTACACTCAATGTGCCAGCCTGGTCTGCCCAGACCCCATGGACTTTCCCAGGATGGATCACTCTTTTTTGATTTTTTCCATAGAGCAAAATCCATCGGGTTTCTTTTCCTCTCATCCACTTCAACTCTTGCCCCGGCGATCATCTCTTCCATGTCTCTCTTTGACAGCTTTCCATATTCAGAAAATTTGTCTACTGCAAAATACACGCTCCCCTCTACCTCATATGCATAACCTTTATCAATAAGTCCTTTAACAATAGCTATCATCTCTGAAATATGTTCTGTTGCCCTTGGTTCCACATCAGCTCTTCCCACACCAAGTCTGTCCATATCCCTGTAATATTCATCTGTATATTTTTTCGCAACAGCATCCCACGTAATGCCTTCTTGCTGCGCCTTATTGATTATCTTGTCATCAATGTCAGTAAAATTCCTCACATATTTCACATCAAAACTCTTATATTTCAGATATCTCCTTATTACATCAAATACAATCGCACTCCTTGCATGCCCTATGTGGCAGTAATCATATACTGTTACTCCACACGCATACATCATTACCTTGCCAGAAGTCAGGGGTATAAACTCCTCTTTTCTGTTCGTGAGAGTGTTATAAATCCTCATTTTCCCTCCTCTTTTCCCCGTTCTTTCTAAGGCATCTATTTTCCTTGAAAGCGCGTCTACCTGAGCCTCTAAATTTTTAATTTTCCCCACTATCGGATCAGGGAAGTGGTCCATTACCTCAATCAATCCATCTTCAGTAGTCATTCTGATTATCTTCTTTTTTGTAATTCTGCCAGGCACTCCTACACAGACAGCATTATCTGGAATGGATTTGAGTACCACAGAATTAGCTCCGATGACGACGTTATTACCAATAGTTATTGGACCGAGCACTTTCGCTCCAGTACCTACTACCACATTATTCCCGAGAGTCGGATGCCTCTTCCCTTTTTCTTTTCCCGTTCCTCCGAGTGTTACCCCTTGATAGAGCAGACAGTCTTCACCTATCTCTGTGGTTTCACCAATAACAACCCCCATACCATGATCCACAAAAAACCCGGGACCGATTTTTGCTGCAGGATGAATTTCGATGCCTGTAAGAAACCGCGCAAAATGTGACAACAACCTCGGAAATACAGGGATTCCTATTTTCCAGAAAAAGTGATTTATCCTGTGAAAAAAGATTGCGTGAAAACCAGGATATGCAAAAATGACTTCAAGACAGTTCCGTGCCGCAGGGTCTTTTTTAAAAACAGCCTCATAATCCCTTTTTATCGTACTCCAGAAACCCATGTATAGGAATTATACAACAATTTGCCTGAGTTATTTTCATATCAGCAAACTCATCAAAAAGAATCTGAAGACCTCTATGATATGATATACCCATGACCGAACCCATCAACGTAGCCCCTTCTGAACTGAAGGTGATGATCGCCGACTACATGGAAAAGGGCTTTCTCGAAAACATCATTGATATGTTTAAACACGATGCGCAGCTCTATGACTATATCGGTGACCTCATGAAAGATGATAGGCTCAGAGTAAGGATTGGTATTGCAGCCCTCGTTGAGACACTTGTGTTAGAAGACCTTGAACACATCCCAAAGGCAATCCTTTCCATCGCCTGTCTTTTGAAGGATCAAAATCCTGTTATCAGGAGCGACGCTGCCTATCTCCTGGGTGTAATCAGGCATAGAGATTCCCTCCCTTTTCTCAGAGAAGCAACAAATGATGAAGATGCGAATGTGAGTACTATCGCAAAAGAGGCAATAGAGGAGATTGAGTTGGGAATAGTAAAAAGACCGTCTTGGTAAGTCGAGAAAGTCAAGCCTGCAATTCACCTTTATTGACTTGAAACCATCCATAGGTTAATATTTCACTATGCATCCACATTCAGACTATGTCCCTCTCCATCTGCATACAGAATACAGTCTTCTCGATGGGGCGATAAGGATAAAAGAGCTTGTCGAACAGGCTGTCGCGTATAAGATGCCCGCCGTAGCAATCACAGACCACGGGAATCTCTTTGGTGCGGTAGATTTTTACAGACGCGCGACCAAAGCAGGTCTTAAACCGATAATCGGCTGTGAAGTCTATATCGCACCCGGGTCACGCTTCGAGAAGAGAAATGCTTCTCATGTGGAAGAGGCATCATTTCACTTTATATTACTCGCGAAAGACAACAGTGGATATAGAAACCTTGTCTCACTTGTCACAAAGGCATATACCGAAGGGTTCTACTATAAACCGAGAATAGACGTTGATCTTCTCACACAATATAGTGGGGGCTTAATCGGGCTTACCTCATGCCTTAAAGGAGAAGTTCCTTATTATTTACAGAGGGGAATGATTGATAAAGCAAAGGAGAAGGCACTTGAATACAAACATATTTTAGGTCCGGAAAATTTTTATATAGAGATACAGAATAATGGTCTCTCAGAGCAGGAAAAAGTAAACAGGATGCTTGTCGAACTTGCAAGAGAACTCCATATTGGTGTGGTCGCGACAAATGATTGCCACTACATGAGGAAAGAAGATACAAGGGCACACGATATTTTGCTTTGCATCCAGACAGGGAAGACAATAAAGGACAAAAACCGTCTTCATTTTAACTCAGATGGTTTCTATTTCAAATCACCTGAAGAGATGAAGAATGCATTTAAAGATATTCCTGAGGCAATCCTGAACACAAGGGCAATTGCAGAGAGATGTAATGTTGAATTCAGGTTAGGTGAAACCCTCCTTCCAATATATACACTCGAGAATGGGCAGACGCAGGATGCACTCCTCAATACACTCGCCTTTGACGGACTGTATCAAAAATTTGGTCCAGAGCCAAAATTAATTTATACAGAAAGACTCAAAAGAGAGCTCGATATAATAAGAAAGATAGGCTACGCATCATGCTTCCTCATTGTGTGGGATTTTATAAGCTATGCAAAGAAGAAAGAGATTCCTGTTGGCCCGGGAAGAGGCTCTGCAGCAGGAAGTCTTGTATCATACTGCCTTGGCATCACAGATATTGACCCTGTGAAATATACTCTCCTTTTTGAGCGTTTTCTTAACCCGGAGAGGGTGAGCATGCCTGACATTGACGTGGACTTCTGCAAAGACAGGAGGTCAGAGGTTATCTCATACGTTACTGAAAAATATGGGAAAGATCATGTTGCACAGATCATTACATTTGGCACAATGGCTGCAAAGGCAGCAATCAGAGACGTGGGCAGGGCACTTGATTTCCCTTATGCTGAGGTAGACAGAATAGCAAAGATGGTACCCAATACACCCAACATCACAATTGAGGAAACACTGAAGGTTGAACCACAACTAAAAGCTCTCTATGATAATAATCCGGGGCTAAAAGAATTGATTGATATCGCCATACGTCTTGAGGGTCTCTGCAGGCATGCATCAACTCATGCTGCTGGAGTCGTTATCTCTCCTGAACCTTTAACAGACTATACACCTCTTTATAAAAATCCCTCTGATGAGAGCATTATAACCCAATTTGACATGGGCGCTATAGAAAAAATCGGTCTCTTAAAATTCGACTTTTTAGGGCTCAAGACCCTCACGGTAATAGATAAAACATTGAAGTATATCAAAGACAATGGTAAAGATTTATTGCTCAAAGATATTTCTTTCGAAGACAAAAAGACATACGAACTTCTCAGTTCCGGACAGACCACAGGCATCTTCCAGCTTGAAAGCGCAGGCATGAGAGACCTCCTTATAAAAATGGTACCAAATAGATTTGAAGATCTTATCGCAATTGTTGCTCTTTACAGACCTGGCCCTATAGGGAGCGGCATGATAGACGATTTCATAAAAAGGAAAAAAGGTCAGAAGCCTGTGAAATATGAGCTCCCACAGCTAAAAGAAATCCTGGATGAGACATACGGCATTATCCTTTACCAGGAGCAGGTCATGAGCATCGCGAACAAGCTCGCAAATTTCACTATGGGGCAGGCTGATATCCTGAGAAAGGCTATGGGCAAGAAACGACCGGAAGAGATGGAGAAACTAAAAGAATCTTTTATTCAGGGTGCTCGGGCAAACGGAATATCGGAAAAGAAAGCAACAAAGATTTTTGATTTGATGGCATTCTTTGCAGAATACGGGTTTAATAAGTCCCACTCAGCTGCATACGCATACCTTGCCTATCAGACAGCTTATTTAAAAACACACTACCCCGTTGAGTTTATGGCTGCTACCCTGAGTTCTGATATGGACAATACTGACAAGATAGTGAAATCAATAAATGAGTGCCGCGAGATGGGGATTGCGATACTCCCACCTGATATAAATCTGTCAGGGAAAGAATTCAAGGTGATTGGGAACTCAATACGTTTTGGCCTTGAGGCAGTGAAAGGGGTTGGATCAGCTGCAATTGAGTCTATCCTCGAATCAAGAAACACGGACGGCCCCTTTTTCTCAGTGGCAACTTTTCTCGAAAGAGTAGCTACAAGGAAGGTGAACAAAAAGGTTATAGAGGGCCTTGTGAAAGCAGGGGCCTTTGATTCACTCGGTACAACAAGGGCCGGAGCAATAGAGCTTATGAGCAAGATGGTCAATGGAAGCATCAGAGCAAAAGTGTCTGGCCAGCAAAGTATTTTTGGCGACGCACCAGAAGAACCCACAGAAAGTGGTAAAGAATGGGATGAACCTGAACTCCTCAAACATGAGAAAGAGGCTCTTGGTTTTTATATAACCGGTCATCCACTCACAAAATACAGTAGACAGCTCGAAATGATTCATACGAAAAAGACTTCTGAACTTGAGGAAATCCCTGATGGAGAAGAGGTCCAGATAGGTGGAATACTCAGAAACATAAAAAAGATATATACAAAGTCAAAAGCCGAGATCATGGCATATTGCACACTTGAAGACGCTGACGGGAGCATAGAGGTTATTATCTTCCCTCAACTTTATAGAAACAACCTGCATCTCCTCCAAAAAGATACATTACTCCTTATAAAAGGGACTATGGATAAAACTGAAAAAGGAATAAAAATTGTCTCCACAGAAATATCAAGGTTAGACGAGCCTGAAAATAACTATAGGGTCGAGATTAACCTCAGGTATCCTTTGTCTGAAAGCATAAACCTTAGGATGATAAAATCTATACTGTCGAACAGCAAAGGTGACTATTCTCTTTATTTGAGGATATTCCTTAAAGACGCAGTAACATTAATTGCAACAGGGATAAAGATATCACCTGACAGTGAGACCGTACATAGGATAGAAGAAATAGCCGGGAAGGGAGCGGTCACATTCTCATGATCAGATATTATCTTGAATTCGAAAAGCCTATAGAAGAGCTTGAGATCAAGATAGAGGAACTGAAACGTATATCTGATGGAAAAGAAATAAATATTTCCAGTGAAGTCAAGAAACTCGAAAAAAAGACAAAAGAACTCCGTTCTGAAATCTTTTCAACGCTCACACCCTGGCAGAAGACACTCGTTGCACGACATCCTGACAGACCTTATACACTCGACTACATAAATGTAATTGCAACTGATTTTATTGAATTACATGGCGACAGGAGGTTCTCTGACGACCCCTCAATTGTCGGTGGTGTAGCAAAAGTAAATGATATACCTATAATGATAATCGGCCACCAGAAAGGGCGGGGAACCAAGGAAAGGATATACCGTAATTTTGGACAGCCTCATCCAGAGGGATACAGAAAGGCACTCAGGTTAATGAAACTTGCAGAGAAATTTAAAAGACCTGTAATCACCTTCATCGACACACCTGGTGCATATCCGGGGATTGGTGCAGAAGAGAGAGGTCAGGCAGAAGCCATTGCAGTAAACCTGATGGAAATGTCAAAGCTCAGGATACCAATAATCTCTATAGTTATTGGAGAAGGTGGAAGCGGAGGAGCTCTTGCTATTAGCGTTGCAGACCGATTATATATGCTGGAGCATTCAATCTATTCTGTAATATCACCTGAGGGATGTGCAGCTATACTCTGGAAAAAGGATAGTTATCTTGGCACTGAAGACTTTTCAAGGGCAGCAAACGCTCTCAAACTGACTGCCCAGGATCTCCTGAGTTTCAAGATAATCGATGACATTATCCCCGAACCATTAGGAGGAGCACACAGAGATCCAGAGGGGACAGCAAAGAAGATATCAGAAACCATTGTAAACGCTCTTGAGGAACTTAAAACAAAAACCCCTGGAAAACTTATAGAGGAAAGATACAAAAAGCTCAGAAAAATAGGAATCTTTGAGGAAGAGAAATAAGTTGATATTTTAGTGTGATAAAAGTTGCAGGCTTTAATGTCAATTCTCTAAGAGCACGATTACAGATTGTCATCAATTGGATAGAGAAAGAATCTCCCGATATCCTCTGCCTTTCAGGAGACAAAAGTCCCCGAAGCAGAGTTCACTATTTAAATTTAAATAATAATGATGAATTATTTTGCCTGTAATTATTCAAAAATAAAAAGAGGTGCAAGAAATGAACTACAATGCAAAGTTAGTCACTATGCAAGTGATTGCTGAAGATATCCTGGCTTTTTATCTTGAAAAGCCGAAAGGATTTGAATTCCGTGCTGGGCAGTTCTGCTTTCTGAATGTCCCGGACATTGGCATTCACGATGAGAGAGGACTTCGAAGGCATCTGAGCATTGCCTCATCCCCGCTTGAAAAAGAACTACTGTTTGCAACAAAGATGAGTACGAGCGCATTCAAGAGAACGCTTAAGGAAATGACAATTGGGGACATAATCACAATAGAAAAACCTCTGGGGTTCTTCACTCTCCCAGAGGACACGCTCACTCCCATTGCCTTTCTTGCCGGCGGCATCGGAATAACGCCATTCCGGTCAATGCTGCGGTATATAGTAGATGCAAATACAGATCATATTGTCACACTCTTTTATTCCAATCGGGAACCTAAAGAGGCTGCTTTTCTCAAAGAGCTGCAGGACTTAGCTGATATTTACAAAAATATTACCGTAGTGCCGACAATGACGAGGATAGAAAGTCCCTCAGCAAACTGGAGCGGGCTAACAGGAAGATTAAGTCCGTCGATGATCAAAGACAACTGTAAAGCGTGGCAGGATGCACTCTATTACATTGCCGGCCCTCCTGCTATGGTTGACAGCATGAATGAGATATTGAAAGGGATGAATATTCCACCAGAGCGGATAAAGATTGAAAGTTTTGGAGGGTATTGACTCAGACCTCAAAAGAGTTTTATTGTCATCGCAACAGATTGAGCAATATAAAAAATAATGTTGAACGGCCTAGATTTGGCTTCGCTTGTTTGAGATTGCTTCGGGACTTCGTCCCTCGCAATGACAGTACAAAGACATTACATTAAAGGTGATGGTTCTATTTAAAACTGACCAACGAGCCAACACGGTGCAAAAGACTACTAAAGCAGATAGCAAGGTTTGATATAATTCCAGTAATTTTCTGAAATCTTCAGTGTCCCCAATGTTCGAGTAGAAGTGGGACTTCTACTATGAATGCAAACAAATTCTAAAAATTGTTACCCCCGCGAAATACTCACCTTCTTTGAAAAAGAGATGTGGTAAGATTAAAGTAAGATCAAATGATGCTGGAAAATTTTGTTTCTTTACCTTCAAAACCCGGTGTTTATCTATTTAAAAATGTAAAAGATCGGGTACTTTACGTAGGAAAGGCAAAGAACCTCAGGAATCGTCTGAAGAGTTACTTTCAAAAATCATCAAAGCTCGATATTCGTAAGGCAGCCATGATGAGAGAGGTGAAGGATTTTTCTTAT
>JBGPQS010000024.1:0-9900 GCA_041489235.1 Thermodesulfovibrionia bacterium | reverse complement strand
TTCATCAACATCAAAACCAGCATCGGAAAGTTCATTCATGAGAACTTTCCTTAAGTTTTTGTCATCTTCAGCGATTAATATTTTCATCTTTCTTCATTTTGCAAAAAAGATAGTTTTGTGACTTTATATTATAACACCTCGTCAGAAGTTTCAAAAAAAACTATTTATACCTCCCACCTAATCTCTCCCTGAGCAAGTCTACGACTCGTAGAAGGGAGGGTAAGGGGGGTTACGGAATATCAAGTGAATCAAGGATACTGAACAGAGCCATTACTGCTGGTGATTCTTCAGGAAGCTGAAAAATTGGTTTCCCTTGAAGGTCGTAATTAAAGAGTAAATTGTCCTGAGGAATGAAACCAGCAACATGAAGTCCTCTCTGTTCTGCTAAATTCTTTAATTCCTCTCCTTCATGACGAGAGATTCTATTGATAATTATCAGCCGCCTGTCAATTTCAAGTCTCAGTTCATCAATCAATTCATTAATTCTTCTTGCTGTCTGAATACCTCTTGTAGTAGGATCGCTCACGATGAACAGTAAATCAACTTTATGGGTTGTTTTCCTGCTGAGGTGCTCCATTCCCGCCTCATTATCTATGACAATATAGGAATATGTGCCGGATAGTTTATCTACATATTTTCTTATAATATTATTTGCTGCACAATAGCAACCAGGCCCTTCCGGCCTTCCCATAACGATCAAATCAAATCCCTTTGACTCGATAATTGATTGTTGAATCTGATAATCAAAGAGTTCTTCTGTGGACATGCCGCCAGGCCTTTCTGTATTATTTTTAATCTTATGGAGAGAATCCTCTCTTAATCTCCCTATTGTGGTATTGACATCAACTCCGAGTACCTCATTAAGACAGTTATTAGTGTCTGCATCCACTGCAAGAACAGGCTTCTTCTTTTTTTCAATGATATAACGCATAATAAGTCCTGTAACAGTAGTTTTACCTGTACCGCCCTTACCTGCCAATGCAATGACAAATGCCATTTTTTATAATACATTAAACCTCGGCTCTTAGTTGAATTTTTTCACATAATAAAGGACAATATAGTTGAGAGTATGTTGTGAGGTATATATTTAAAAACTTTACATCTGAGGCCATGAAAATAGCCTATTTATTTAGATTCTCAATAAGTTATTTATTACCTGCTTTTTTAACCGTCTTGCTTCTATCAATAATAACCCTACCCTTGAGTCTTGCCGAAACTCAAAATAGAACACCTAAATATCTTGGTTCAGAAGCATGTAAGGATTGTCATAAGAGCGAATATGAGAGTTTTATGACATATGCAAGAAAGAGCAAATCATTCTCAAGCATTGAACGGGTCAAGAAGGGATTGACAGAGGAAGAGATCAAAGGATGTTATTCCTGTCATACCACCGGTTATAACAGACCGGGTGGTTTTGTCAGTCCGGAAAAAACACCCTACCTGAAAAACGCAGGCTGTGAGGTATGCCATGGCCCTGGCGAATTCCATGTGAAAACAAAGAGCCCTCAAGACATTAAGAAGCGTATGACGATGAAAGACTGTGAGGTCTGCCATACAACGGAAAGAGTCAGGGCCTTCATGTATAAACCCATGATTCATGGGGGAGCACATTGAATTTTGAAGGTAGAGTGTTTGGTCTTCTAAAGAAGCGGTTGGGCTACAAGATAATGGTTGCCATGCTATTCATTATACTGGTAGTTCTGGTAGCCGAAATCTACATGAGAATATACTTCGGTACCAAGGATAGATTAGAGATAGCAACCACGATTAGCAGGGAATTGTCTGACTCAATCTATGCCGGAATAACATATCCAATGTCTATAGGAGATAAAGGGGCTATTAAAAAACAATTATTAGACATAAGAGAAAAAGCAAAGGATGTTGAGGTAGTTATCAGTGATTTTGATCAAGTGATAACTTACTCCACACATGAAGATAGAGTCAAAAAAAAGGTAGGAGATTTTATTAAAAATAGAGTTGCCCTGCAGAGTTTAACCGAGGTACTGCGGACAGGTATTGAACCATTTTTTGATCCGCGTAAGCCACTTGAGGATGAGGTCGCCGGGAGGAGATATCTTATCGTCATTCAGCCTATCGTCAACCAGAAAGACTGCTATCACTGCCACGGCTCTTCCAGAAAAGTTCTTGGGAGCATGGTAGTAAGAACAGACATTGAGTATACCTATATCCAGGTTGTTGCTCAACGAAACAGAACTTTAATAATTGCAATACTCCTCATCCCCTTCGCAGCTATGCTCATCTATCTCATGGTCACTAAATTGGTAAGACGCCCGGTAGAGAACTTAGCTGAGAAGGCAAAGCAATTTGCCGAGGGAGACATGTCTGTTTCAGTTAATGTGAAGTCAGAAGACGAGATAGGGGTCCTTGGTAAAACCTTCAATTACATGGTCGAAAGTGTCTCCTCCTTCAGTAGAAAATTAGAGATGGAAGTAACCAGAAAGACTACTTTATTGAACGAAAGGACCCATCTCCTTTCATTATTAGAAAGGGCGAACAGAGAACTCAGGGAACTGGATAAATTAAAGTCAACATTCTTAGCCAATATGTCTCATGAACTCCGAACTCCGATGAATTCCATCATTGGATATACAGAACTATTAATAGACAGGGTTGATGGCCCCGTTAATGAAGAACAGGAAAAAAGTCTTAAAAAGGTAGTGGCCAATGCAAAACATCTTCTGCAGTTGATAAATGATGTCCTCGATGTATCTAAGATAGAGGCAGGGAAAATAGAAATGGAACCAAAAGAGATCAATCTGCAATTGTTAGTTGACTCTGTTATCCCCACTTTTGAACCTATGATAAACCAAAAGGGACTTACACTCACTATCAATCTTGATGAAAATTTACCTTTTATCTATGGTGATGAGGATAAGGTCAGACAGGTTTTGATAAACCTATTATCCAATGCTGTTAAATTTACCAATAAGGGCGGAATAACGATAACTGCAAGGCCATCTGAGAGAGGGATTAAACCCCAGGAACAACCTATATTTGCAGAGGTTTGCATTGAGGATACAGGCATCGGGATAAAGGAAGAGGATATCGGTAAAATTTTTGATAAGTTTGTCCAGGCAGACCTCTCTACCATTCGTCAATATGAAGGCACAGGGCTCGGACTCAGTATCGCAAGGGGGTTGGTATCATTACATAAGGGCGTGATCTGGGCAACGAGTAGCTACGGAGAGGGAAGCAAATTCTGTTTTACTCTTCCATCAAAAAAAGAGATCCTTGATAAACCTGCTGAGCCAATAGTAGAGTTGAAAATGGCAGAAGGCCTGGCTGAATATTTTGGAAAGCCCGTCGAAACCTTTTTGCAAGAGCCAGAATATGCAGGCAAGCCAATAAGATGCTGGGAATATACGCGTTGTGGACAGCCCTCCTGTCCTGCATACGGAAGCAAAGAACCCCGATGCTGGTTAATCCTCGGGACTCATTGTGCGGGCATGAAAGTAGCTGCCTATCCAGAAAAGGTAGATTTCTGCAGGGGCTGTGAAGTAATAGAACGCTTGATACTCGAACAAGAGGGGTATAAGTCTGAAGGAGCAGAATCACTCAAGGGAGGCGAGAAAAATATTGTATTAGCAATAGATGACAACCCGGAGGCGATTGATATTATAAGAAAATATTTAGGAGAGGATTACAGAGTAATAGGCCTCATCAATAGTGAAGAAGCAGTGGAAAAGGCAAAAGAACTAAAACCTCTGGCAATTACCCTGGATATCATGATGCCAAAAAAAGACGGATGGCAGGTGCTGCGAGAGCTAAAAAAGACACCAGAAACTCAGGACATACCGGTAATCATTCTCTCGATTGTAGATAATAAAAGGTTAGGTTTCAGCCTTGGCGCAACAGAATATATTGTCAAACCAGTAGAGAAACAGGTTCTCTTACGAAAATTAAGAAACTTAGAAAAGACCACGACAATAAAAAGGATATTAGTAGTAGATAATGATCCAGATACAGTAAAAATGATGAGTAATGTACTGAAAGAAGCAGGATACAAGATAACAATAGCTTATAATAGCAGGGATGCGATTGCCTCTATAGAGGATTTCGAACCTGACCTGATTGTCTTAAACCTCACCATGCCTGAGGTAAGTGGATTTGATGTCATTGAATATCTTAAGACAGAAGAAAGGGCCAAAGATATTCCCCTTATTGTCGTCACCCATAAGGATTTAACCGAAAATGAGATAGATGAACTGAATGGCAGGATACAGGGAATATTGAATAAGGGGATACTTACCAAAGAAGACCTTTTAAATGAACTGAAAGATACTATTACTAAGGTCAGTAAAGCTCAATGAACGCACTATGAAATTTATACTATCTCTCATTCTTTTTATCTTAGTACCTCTCAATGCATGGGGATATGTCCCTCACGAATATCCTGCAATCTACACCCACCAGATAGGATGCATATTTTATCTCATCGCGCTCGTTTTCTTTTTGAGGACCATGGTCCGTAATCGCTTACATAAAGAAATAGGCTGGAGATACCTTTTTCTTGCGGTAATATTTTTTATTGCATGGGATGTCAATATACTCATCAGTCGTTTTGCAGAGGTATGGTGGCCACCTCAGACAATAGGGGAAACAGAAGGATGGCAGTATTTCAAAAGGAAGATAATCATTGAAGGCCCTGAATATATTTATTATCTGGGAAGATGTGATTTTATATTACTCAATATAGCGATGTTCTTTTTTTACATAGCACTAAGAGAGCGTTTAAAAAAAGACGAAAAAATAGCTCCCCTTTCCACTACCGCTCTTTTGCCATTACTGCCAATTTTAATTTCCGATACAGTAGGCAATATTATATTTATTCTCCTTTCAACACTGTGCCTTATCACCAGCATTAAACTTTATAGAAAAGAAAGAGAGAATGTACTGCGGCATTATATGGTATGGCTTTCGTTAACGTATTTTATGTTCTCACTAAGCAGATCTTTAGGCCATATTTTAAAGCATATCCTGATACCAACGGGAAATCAGTACATTTGGGAATATCTTCATCTTGATGCAATTGGCGGAAGTCTCAACACCTCTATCCGTTTTTTAGTAGCTGGATTGACCTTCTTCTTTGTCTGGATATACCAGATATATCTGAAGATATCCGAAGACAAAAAGAAGTTAGAGACCAGTGTGGTTGAAAGGACCAGGCTCATAGAGCAATTAGAAGAGGATAAAATGGAACTCAAGGAACTGGATAAATTAAAGTCCGCTTTTTTAGCCAATGTATCTCATGAACTCCGCACCCCTATGAATTCAATTATTGGCTATACAGAACTTTTATTAGAGAGGGTTGATGGCCCTGTTAACGAAGAACAGGAAAAAAGTCTTAAAAAGGTATCTGCGAATACCGACCATCTCATGCAACTGATAGATGCTGTCCTCGATGTTTCCAAGATAGAATCTGGTAAAACAGAAATTGAATCCAGGGAGCTTGACCTGAAAAAATTAATCGAATCTGTTATCCCCACTTTTGAACCTCTGATAATACAAAAGGGTCTCACACTTACCATTAATGTTCATGAGAAACTACCCTTTATTTACGGCGATGAGGGTAGAATCAGACAGGTTCTGATAAACCTTTTATCCAATGCAGTCAAGTTTACCAGTAAGGGTGGGATAACCATAAGCGCCCGGCCATCTGAGAGGGATGTGAAACCCGGTGAGCCTTCTCTTTTTGCAGAAATCTGTGTTGAAGATACAGGTATAGGAATAAAAGAGGAGGATTTAGGTAAGATATTTGATAAATTTACTCAGGTAGATGTCTCTGCCAGCCGTCAATATGAAGGTGCGGGTCTCGGACTCAGTATCGCCAGAGGACTGGTGGCTTTGCATAAGGGCGTGATCTGGGCAACAAGTAACTATGGAGAGGGGAGCACATTCTGTTTTACTGTCCCGTTTAAAAAAGAGATGCTTGAAAAGAAGACAAGTGAGCAATAAAACTCTCCGCAGCTAAGAGGATGAACAAAGAATGTTATTGGAAAAGATATTGAGCATGAGGGAATAATGGAAGAAAACGAAAAGGGATTACCAAAAAAAATACTCATCGTTGAAGACAATCAGGACAGCAGAGAGTTGATAGTCAAGATACTCAAAAACAGGGGGTATCAATTAATTGAGGCAGTAGATGGAGAAGATGCGTTGGAAAAAGCAATCACAGAAAGGCCTGACCTTATCCTTATGGATATCTCTATACCAAAGATCGATGGTTATGAAGTTACAAGAATGCTAAAATCCCGGAAGGAGTTTAAATATACCCCTATAATTGCATTAACTGCCCATGCAATGAAAGGAGATAGAGAAAAAGCTATGGAAAGTGGATGTGAAGGATATATAGCAAAACCTATCAATATCCATGAATTGCCAGAACAGATAAAACCCTACCTTAAGGAAAAGTAAAGATTGGAGATTGGAGATTGGAGATTGGAGATTGGAGAATAAAAGCAAAATATTAATTGTCGATGACACTGTAGATACAGTAGAACTTCTGAGAAAAAGGCTTCGTTCTGAAGGGTATGATACGGCAGAGGCATATGATGGCGAAGAGGGTCTTCAACAGGTTGCTGAATACAACCCTGATTTAATTGTCCTTGATGTCATGATGCCAAAATTGGATGGTTACCATGTATGCCAGAGACTTAAAGCAGACGAGCATACCAGATATATTCCTATCCTCATGCTTACTGCAAAAAGCGATGTTGAGAGTAAAGTAAAAGGCTTAGATATTGGAGCTGATGATTATTTAGCAAAGCCATTTGATTATAAAGAACTCTCTGCACGAATCAGATCATTACTTACGATCAAAGCATCCCATGAGAAATTAGCAGAAGAGGAAAAATCAGAAGCACTTGAACAGATGATGGACGAAGTCGCACACGAGGTAAGAAATCCCCTTTTTTCCATTGGTGGTTTTGCACGCAGGGTTTATGAGAACCTCCCCGAGGGCAACCCTAACAAAAAGTATATGGAGATGATTATCCAGGATGTCGCACGATTAGAAAATATGATAAAACAGCTCATTGATTTAAAAACGATGGCTATCCGTTATATGGAAACTACAAATGTAAATGAAGTAATCACAAAAGTTGTCAAAATATTCGAACAGGAGCTTGAAGACAAAGGCATAAAGGTTGAAACTGAATTAATGGATAATCTTCCTCCCATCTCTGCTGATAAAGAACAGATAAAATCAGCACTCGCGAATCTCATTAAAAACTCTATCGAGGCCATGCAAGATGAACTGAAGATACTCAAGATCTCCAGCCAGGTGAGCGACGGGCACATAGAAATATGGATATCTGACACCGGGAAAGGTATTCCCCGGGATAAACTCAAAAGTATCTTCGATCCACTATTTACCTCAAAGATCTACGGACCAGGGCTCGGCCTTACCTTCACACTCAAGATAATTCAGGCTCACAGGGGAACAATTTCTGTGGAGAGTGAACCTGGAAAGGGAACTACTTTTACTATACGGTTACCTGTAAAAAAACCGTGACCTATTCCTGGAACAATCCTTTTTGAGGAGTGGAAGCTTTAGATTCCTTAATGCGTCTTCTCTTTCTTTCCTTATAGAGACTGCCATAGATTTTTCTGACTTTTTTTACCTGACCACAATTTATATCACCTTCAGGACAGGGTGCATATAAACAGGCAGGCCCTGCTTTTTCAAAAATTATTGGAGCAGCCTTCTTCACAAGGAAAAGCATTTGCTGGGCAAGATGACGAATTTCCCATTGAGCACGATAACAACAACGCAGACGGAAAAAATGAAGGAGTTCCCGTGCGTTCATTGTGACGATAATCTTCGTCTCTGCAGCATTCGGGAGCACAAACCGGGCATCCTGATTCGCAGCCTCACCTTTTATGCCTTTTTTATTTAATCTTCCCACAAGAAAATCATATGCCTCCTGTGCCTCCCGCATAAAATGCTCAAAAAACTTTCGTGATTCCTGATCCTGAGCTATTGAGGGTGGAATTATGTAGTCGAATGTTGTCTGGCTTCTTATTGAAAACTGACCATGGGGTATCGATTGACTGCTCTCAGACACGTAACGCTGGGATTGCTGCGAATAAGATGCAAGCCGGTGCCTGACAAGTTGATGGGAGCATGCCCTTGATATACCTTCAATGGCAAAGGTAAATGATGCATGTTCAATAGGAGTCATGTGCCCGATCTTCACCAGTTTCTCAACAAATGTTTTCTGATCTTTTGACTCAATCTTTTTCTTCAGCTCTTTAATGTCTGATGGGCTATAACACAGCTTTGCAGCCATGGCAATAGTTTCTTCTGGATTCAGAGTATGACGCAAAAGGATAACGTTAAGTTTTGCTTCTGACATATAAATTCCCTGGTGTTTTTTGAATACTGTTATTTACCAGATATAATAATTCCGTGCCATAGAGAAGTCAACTTTCAAAAACCTTTTTTTTGAAGGAGAGCTTTACAAAACTATGCTAAATCTGTAACATCAAATTGAGATAGTGATATATTTTTATTCTTTGGTTCAGGAGGGGAAAGATCATGAAAGTCAGTGAGATTATGACAAAGCAAGTGTATTCTATCGGGTCAGACAGTAGCTTAAAAGAATGTGCTGAGATCCTGAAAAAATGCCAGTCAAATGGCTTGGTTGTTGTGGATAGGGGAAAGACTGTAGGAGTCATCACGAAAGCAGATGTGTTCAAGGCAATCCTGCCACGCTATCCTGATATTATTGAGGATGAGAGGCATATGGCAGATTTTGAATATATCGAGGAACGTGTCCATAAGCTCTTTGAATTAAAAGTAAGCGAGATAATGGGATCACCTGCTATTACCGTAAGCAGCGACATGCCTATTATCAGGGCAGGCTCATTGATGATCGTCCGCAGGGTAAAACAGGTTCCTGTAGTTGATGGAGGTAAGCTTGTAGGCATTGTTACTCTGACCGATATTATTAATGCTCTTCTTGAAAAAATTAAATAAAAATAGAAATAGGTTAAGGGCTATTTAAAACTATGTTCATCTGATGGGAATACACCCTTTTCAACTTCTTCTTTATAATTCTTGATTGCCCTTAACACCTCATCTTTAATATTTACATATCTTTTTGCGAACTTAGGCAAGAATCTCTCAAATAGTCCTATGACATCATGAAGGACAAGTACCTGTCCATCACAGGAAGGCCCTGCACCTATACCTATTGTAGGAATAGTTAATTCCTCTGTGATCTGCGCTGCAAGCTCTGCAGGAATCGCTTCAAGAATGAGGGAAAACGCACCTGCATCCTCAGCAATATGTGCCTCTTCTCTTAATCTCTCTGCTGCTTCTTTAGTCCTGCCTTGTATTTTGTATCCACCCATCCTGTGAATGGACTGAGGCGTAAGACCGATATGTGCCATAACAGGAATATCAGACTTTGTCATCGCCCTGATATGCTCGGCAACCTCAGCGCCACCTTCAATCTTGACCGCAGATGCGCCTGCCTCTTTCAAGAATCTCCCTGCATTCCTCACCGCATCCTCAATACTTGCCTGATAGGACATAAAGGGCATATCTCCGATAACAATGGCGTTACTGACTGCCCTTGCAACTATTTTCGTATGGTACACCATCTCATCCATTGTCACCGGAAGTGTATTTTCAATGCCCTGCACAACCATGGCTAAAGAATCACCAACAATGATTCCATCGATACCAGCCTCATCAACTATCCGTGCAAAAGGATAGTCATATGCCGTAAGCATCGTAATCTTTCTTTTCTCAGCCTTTTTCTTCAGAAGATCATGAATTGTTATCTTCGGCATATTCAATCTCCGATCTTAATAGTTGATTTTAACACAAAATCTGTCTGTACTATTTGTAATTTTTTCCGCCTCTTGACC
>JBGPQS010000023.1:0-9921 GCA_041489235.1 Thermodesulfovibrionia bacterium | reverse complement strand
TGCCATAGTTCCGCAGCCGAGGCCAAGAACCATTGGTAAAACAGCCTTACCGTTAAGACCAAGTAACCTGAATGCCCTGTTTGAAATCGCTGCAATCCTTGGAAGGTAGCCACTGTCCTCGAGAAAGCCAAATGCGAGGAAAAATGTAGCAGTGATAGGGAGTATAATGCCAACAGCATAAGTCAATGCCATCGTCACTATCCCGTACTGACCTACAATCATGTCCTGTATAAAGGCAATAGGTATGATGAACTTGACAGCTTTTTCTATTGCAGGGGTTAGGTACCTACTGAATATAATTTTTTCAAAAAAATTTACGAGTATGCCTGCACCCAGCCTGCCGACAAATTCATAAAAACTGAAAATGACAAGGAGGAGTATAGGTATCCCAAAGACGGGGTGGATCGTCAATCTGCTTATCTTCCTCGCAAGAAGCCCTGCCTCGGGTGTGCCTTTTTTCTGGACCCCTTTAATTATTTCTTCTGCGAGTTTTATCCTGCTGTGTCCTATGATATGTGAAATCGGCTCTTTTAACTTCGATTGAGCCTCATCCCTCAGGTCCTCTATAGTTCTGATATCTTCTTTATTGAGATGTGCAACAAGCCATTCTCTAAGGCTCTCATCACCTGAAAGTATCATCAATGCAAGCGAGCGCTTTGAGATAGTTGTCTCAGGAAGGAGCATCATTATCTTTTCTGCGTGTTCTTCTATCACATCACCATAGTGGGTATGGAGAGATGGATAACGGGGTTTTAAAATAGCCTCTTTTAATCCGTGGATGCCTTTTCTTTGAGGGGCAATAGTACCTATAACTTCAATATTCAGTAACACACTCAGCCTCTGGTAGTCTATCTCAATGCCCCTTGCCTTTGCTTCGTCCTCCATATTAAGGTCAAGTATGCAGGGGAGTTCCATCTCTGAGAGTTGCAGTAATAACATAAGTGCCCTTTTGAGATTCTTTGCATCTCCAATGAGGACGATAGCATCTACGGGCTCATTTAAGAGCATATCCCTTGTGACTTTCTCGTCCTCGCTCATAGGGGTCAGACTGTTTACACCGGGAGAATCGATAATCAGAAGTTTATTATCCTTAATAGTTGTGTATCCGGATGATATTTCTACAGTTGTGCCTGGATAGTTTGAAACAGTTACATACTTTCCGGTAAGGAGCCCGAAGATAATACTCTTGCCGACATTTGGATTGCCGACAATGACGACCTTTTTATTTTCTGTTATTTTTTGTTCTTTTGGCATCTCTTGCAATACCCTCTAATCTCAAGGGTATGGGTTATTCCTTTAAAGTCCTGTTTCCTGCAGATGTTCTCTTGAAGTCTTTCAAGATCTTCAGAATAAAATTCTATGATGGTTCCACATCCGATACACAACATATGATCATGGTGCTCATGACCGAACGTGTGTTCATAAATAGTGCCATGTTCTGTCTTCGTTACCTTTTGTATTAAGCCGCATTCACAGAGAAGGTTTAAGGTTCTGTACACAGATGCCCTCGATGCCTTCAAGCCTGTCTCCCTTATCTTCAGATAGAGAGATTCAGTGTCGAAATGGCCGTGATAGGAGAATATCCTTTGGAGGATGGCTGCACGCTCCTTTGTGAATTTTTGTCCTCGTTCCTTAAGGAACTTGTTGAATATCTTCTTTTCCATAATTGAGACTGATTCTCAATATCAATTATAGCGTACAGTTGTTTTTTCAGTCAAGCAAAGATTGTCCTCAGCGTTTTACATTTATTTTGGATTTATGCTATCGTTTATAGTTTTTAAAATAGGCTCTTGACAAAATGGTGTAATATATAGTTTAAGTTAAAGTACTCAATAACCATATACGTAGTCATTAATAATCAAATTCCGATAACCAAACATGAGGTGGAATTTCGAATTTGATTATGAGGATTTATTTTGTATTTGGTTATTGGTGTTTGGTTATCAGGTCATAAAAAAATGAGGTATTTTTAAGGGAAATTATGGTATGAATAGCTTATTGGAGGTACATATATGATAAATAAGATTGTCATTGCATATTCAGGGGGCCTTGATACCTCTGTCGCAATAAAATGGTTGAAGGAAAAATATAAAACAGAGATAATCGCATTCTGTGCGGACCTCGGCCAGGTCGAAGATCTTGAAATTATAAGCGAAAAGGCATTAAAGACCGGCGCCTCAAAGGTGTATGTTGAAGACCTGAAAGAAGAGTTTGTAAGAGAGTATATATTCCCGATGCTCAGGGCAAACGCAGCGTATGAGAGTTCATATCTGCTCGGGACATCAATTGCGAGACCTCTTATCGTGAAGAAACAGATAGAGATCGCAGAAAATGAAGGTGCTGAAGCTGTTGCCCATGGTGCAACAGGTAAGGGTAATGACCAGGTCAGGTTTGAACTCACCTATTATGCGCTCAAGCCAGATATTAAGGTTATAGCGCCATGGAGGGAGTGGCAGTTTAGTTCAAGACAGTCCCTGATTGAATATTCTGAAATACATGGCATTCCGGTGACTGCAACAAAAGAAAAACCTTACAGCATTGATAGAAATATTTTTCATATCAGTTATGAAGGAGGAATCCTCGAAGACCCCTGGCAGGAACCACCTTCTGAAATGTACACGATGAGTGTACCACCAGAGAAAGCACCTGATAAGCCTATATATATTGATATCTCTTATGAGAAGGGTGATCCTGTTGCAATCAATGATGAACAAATGTCTCCCGCGGTCCTTCTCATGAAGTTAAATTCCATTGCAGGTGAAAATGGTGTGGGAAGAATAGACCTGGTAGAAAACAGGTATGTTGGAATTAAATCCAGGGGTGTGTATGAAACACCAGGTGGTACAGTGCTTCACGTAGCTCATAAAGCAATTGAATCAATAACCATGGACAGGGAAATACTCCATCTCAGGGACTCGCTTATCACACGCTATTCTGAGCTCATCTATTATGGGTACTGGTTTTCTCCTGAGAGAGAAGCTCTTCAGACTCTTATAGATGAGATACAGAAAGATGTCACAGGCATTGTGAGGGTGAAGATCTATAAAGGGAACTGTTTTGTTGTGGGAAGGAAATCTCCAAATTCTCTGTATCATCCGGAGCTTGCAACATTTGAGGCTGAAGGTGGATATAATCAGAAAGATGCGGAGGGATTTATTAAAATAAATGCCCTGAGGCTAAAGTTAAAAAAATTGAAAAATCAGGGCAAAGATAATTAATGATAATGCAGACGTCGTTTAAAAATTTATTTAACTCAACGAATTTACAAATTTTTAACATCTGGACAAGGCATAGCATTTTCGCTCATTCTCATCCCCGATATTCATCGGGACCTCCGAGGCGAATTCTGTCTTCGACAGAATTCAAATCCGCTCAAATACCATGCCCTGCCCAGATTTGTTTGAATCTTTTCCGGGGCATTATCTCAATCGGATTAAATTATGTCAGAACTTAAATACTGGATTGCGTTATCCATGCTGTCGGATGTGGGTCCTATTGTGTCCAGGAAATTACTCTCAGTGTTTGGTACACCTGAGAGTATATTCACTGCAGAGATTGATGAGCTCCTTTCTGTAGAGGGAGTCGGGATAAACAGGGCAAAAAATATAAAAGGATTTTCATCATGGAAGGACGTGGAGAAACGGATTAATGTTCTCGAAAAAAGAGGGATAAAGGCGGTGAGTTTTGGTGAGTCCTCATATCCGGAGTTGCTCAGGGAAATAGAGGATGCCCCTATCATCATTTATATTAAGGGTGATATCCATCCTCAGGACAGATATGCAGTTGCAATTGTTGGTTCACGCAAGCCAACCCCCTATGGGACATCGGTTACAGAAAAGATTTCAGAAGATCTTGCAGCTATGGGATTTACTATTGTAAGTGGTATGGCAAGAGGCATTGATGGTATATCACATAAAAGTGCGTTAAGAGCTGGTGGGAGAACCATAGCAGTACTTGGTTCAGGACTTGACAGACCTTATCCACCAGAGAACAAAGGATTAATGGATAAAATTGTGAGCTCCGGTTGTGTGATAAGTGAGTTCCCTCCAGGGACTCCTCCTGACAAAGAAAATTTTCCCCGGAGAAACAGATTAATCAGCGGACTTTCCCTGGGTGTCCTCGTCATAGAGGCTACCGCTGACAGCGGCTCACTCATTACTGCAGGATATGCCCTTGAACAGAACAGAGAAGTATTTGCAGTGCCTGGTAATATCACCTCACCTACTTCGGAAGGGACAAACAACCTTATAAAAAAAGGCGCGATGCTTACAAGAAAAGCGGATGATATTGTGGAGGAACTCGCCCCTGTGTTAAAAGGATTTATCAAATCAAAGGAGAAGGCAAAGATGGAAGTAACAGATGAAGAAATGAACCTGTGTAATATGCTCACCGGAGAGCCAAAGCATATAGATGTTATCTCACGGGAAAGTAGATTACCGTCATCAAAAATACTTGGGGTCCTTCTTGGACTCGAACTGAAAGGCATTGTCAGGCAAACAACTGGCAAGAGGTTTTATCTGGCATGAACAATCTTGTAATCGTTGAATCGCCTGCAAAGGCAAAGACCATACATAAGATACTCGGAAAAGAATTTACCGTGAAGGCATCGATTGGTCATATAAAAGACCTTCCCGAAAAAGATCTCGGGGTCGATATTGAGAATAATTTTAAACCCCATTATGTGGTAATCCCCGGTAAGGAGAAAGTGATTAAAGAACTGAAGAAGGCATCAAAAGAGGCCGACAAGGTATTTCTTGCTCCTGATCCCGATCGAGAGGGTGAGGCAATCGCATGGCATATTGCTTATGAAATATCGGAGAAAAAATCTCAACCTTTAAATGAGAAGATCTACAGGATAGTTTTTAATGAAATAACAGAGCGGGCTGTAAGAGAAGCAGTTAAAAAACCGGAAAAAATAGATATAAACAAAGTTGATGCCCAACAGGCCAGAAGGATACTTGACAGGCTTGTTGGGTACGGGCTCAGCCCTCTTCTCTGGAGGAAGGTAAGGAGAGGCTTGAGTGCAGGGAGAGTACAATCTGTTTCAGTAAGACTTATTGTAGAAAGAGAGCGTGAGATAGAGGCATTCAAACCTGAAGAATACTGGAGTATAAGTGCAGAATTTGAATCCCGAAAGCATTCGGGATCGAAGTTCTGGGCAAGGCTCTATAAAATAAGTCAACAGCCGAAAACAGACAGTAAATCCCTTGTCCCTGATGGAGAGGCTGCAAATGCAATTGTTGCTGATTTAAATGATAAAGAATTTGTACTGAGCAAGATAGAACGTAAACAGAAGAAGAGAATGCCCTACCCGCCATTTATTACAAGCACTCTTCAGCAGGAAGCAGCAAGGAAACTAAAATTCACGGCGAAAAAGACCATGTCAGTAGCACAACAACTCTATGAAGGAATTGAACTTGGTGAGGAAGGCGCAGTAGGACTCATTACCTATATGAGAACAGATTCACACAGGGTAGCATCAGAGGCTCAAGAGTGGGCGAGGAAATTCATTGAAAGAGTCTATGGGAAAGATTACATACCTGAAAAACCGCCTATTTATAAAAGCAAGGCATCAGTACAGGATGCACATGAAGCAATAAGGCCAACATATCCTGATAAAAGACCAGAAGAGATTAAACAATTTTTCTCAAAAGACCAGCATGCACTTTACACACTGATATGGAATCGTTTCATAGCAAGCCAGATGTCGCCAGCACAACTTGAGCAGACGACATTTACCATTGAGAGCCTGCATGCCGGACAGCCTGTCAGCTTATATGAGCTCAGGGCAACCGGGACTGTCATACGTTTCAATGGTTTTATAGCTCTTTATATCGAGGGGAGAGATAATGGAGAAGAGGAAGAAGGAGAGCTCCTTCCTGCATTAAAAGAAGGCGAGAAATTGAAACTTCTCAATTTACTCCCGAGACAACATTTTACAATGCCACCACCACGTTATTCAGAGGCAACACTTATCAAAGCACTCGAGGAAAGGGGTATTGGCAGACCGAGCACCTATGCAGCAATCCTCTCAACAATTCAGCAAAGGAAATATATTCAAAAGACAGAAGGGAAGTTTTTTCCAACTGAACTCGGTATCGTGGTAAATGATTACCTCGTTGAAAGATTTCCTGAACTCATCGATATAGGTTTTACTGCAAAGATGGAAGATGAACTTGACCGCATAGAAGATGGAAAGATGAAATGGGTAGAGGTTGTAAGAGAATTTTATAACCCCTTTAGCCATGACCTTACAGAGGCTATAAAAACTACAGGCAAGGTAAAGCCAAAGGACATACCAACCGAAGACTTATGTGAGAAATGCGGCCTTCCAATGGTCATCAGGTGGGGAAGGCACGGAAGGTTTATGGCATGTACAGGATTTCCCAAATGTAAGAATACGAAACCTCTTAAGACAGAAACCACAGAGCAAACAGCACAGGAAATGGAAAAAATTGCTCAGCTCACAGACGAAAAGTGCGAGAAATGCAGCGCTCCGATGGTGCTTAAATCAGGGAGATATGGCAAATTTCTCGCCTGTTCAAAATATCCTGAATGCAAAAATACAAAACCTCTTTCCACAGGAATAAAATGTCCTAAGGACGGAGGAGATATTGTAGAGAGACGTTCAAGAAAAGGAAAACCGTTTTGGAGCTGCAGCAACTATCCTGAATGCAAATTCGCAACGTGGTATAAACCTGTTTCCCACAAATGTCCTAAATGCGGTGCTGACTTCCTTCTTGAAAAGCGAGATAAAGCAGGAAATGTAACAATCTTCTGTCATAAAAAAGAGTGTGGATATAAAGAAACTGAAAAGGCATCCTCAGAAGAAGCTGTATGAGACCCTTTATCATAGGGATTGGCGGTGGGCATAGTGGCGCTGGAAAAACCTCTATTGCTTCATTGATTCTTAAAAGGCTGAAAGGGTGGGGTGCGATAAAATATACAAAGACCTCCCTTTACTGCTCCATAACAGATGATAGAGAAATTCTTTCAGAAGAGGGGAAGGACACAAAAAGGTTACTGGATGCTGGTGCTGAAAGGGTACTCTGGGTTCAGTCTCCTTCCTCTGAACTCGAAGAGCTTCTTCCGATAGCAGCAGGAAGGCTCTCTGATCTTAAAGGTATCCTCGTTGAGGGTAATAGCGCTATTGAGTTCTTAAAACCTGATGTGGTGATATTCATATCCGGAACTAAGGAAAGATTCAAGAAAAGTGCAGAAAAAATACTAAATATGGCAGATGTTGTTATCTTTGAGAAAGACCTTCCACAAGGAACACCTGAAGGTGCTAAAAAATTTCGTAGTGATGATGTGGAAGGATTTTTGAACTTTATAAAAGGACTTATTAAGTAGCCTACTTTTTATAATTCACTTCCATCTATTTCTGCAATTTTCATTATTGCCTTTAACATGCCTATTTTCAGGTCTCTATTACCATGAACTGAAACACTTATTCGCTCTTTTCTTCCTGCCTTTATGTATACATGATGACTTCCGTGTATGTTTTTCAACTCCCAGCCTTTTTTCTCTAAAATCTTGCATAGATCCTTTCCAGATATGCTTTTCATACAGCAATTTCCAGCACCTTGTCATCTGGATTTAATTCAATCTCTTTCGTATCAACAGACAAGCAAGCCTCAATTGCTTCATAAATATTTTTCAATAATTCTTCCCAGGTATCTCCTTGTGTAAAACAGCTTGGAATAGAAGGCACTTCTGCCCAGAATCCCCCCTCTTCAGCCTTGTGAACGACAACCTTTATTTTCATGTTTGTTTCCTCCTGAATTAATCAATATACAATTATATCATTTTATAAAATCTTCTTTAATTTTTGTTTCCATACCAGTCCAGTTGAGTTTTCGAAGCCTGATGTTTTAAAATTTAAATTGCCCGTGAAATTGCATGGGGTTGCAAGAACTGTAAAGTTGTTTGCAATTGAAAACCAGAGTCTGACGTATATATACTGAAATGAAAGATAGAGTGGCAGAAGAGGTGAAAAAAAGAGCGGTTAAGGGTAAACTCCCCTGTCTTACTGCGAGGATGATTGCGGAGGAGCTTGGTGTTCCCTATAAAACTATTGGAGAGGCTGCTGACAAGCTTAAAGTGAAAATAACCAATTGCCAGCTTGGCTGTTTCTGATGGGAAAAATCCTTTTTGAACTTGCCCTGATATTTTATTTTGTAGCAACTATTGTCAGCACTATAGAGCTTTTCAAGGAAACAAAGATTACCTCAAAGATAATTTTTTCAATGGCTGGCATTGGGTTTGCCTTTCACACAGTAAACATTATTTATCGTTATGTCACCGCAGGCCATATTCCTATAACAAATTTCCACGAGGCAACATCTTTTTTCTCCTGGTGCATCGTTCTCATATTTTTCATGTTAGCATTCAGGTACAGAATTAAGCTTCTCTCATCTTTCATAATGCCTATTGTGTTTTTTTTGATGCTCTCATCTTCGATGTTGCCAAGAGAGATAAAACCATTAAGCCCTGTATTGCAGAGTTATTGGCTTGAAATACATACGGTTATTGCCTTTTTGGGTAATGCTGCCTTTGCCCTCGCTTGTGGAATAGGGGTCATGTACCTTGTTCAGGAACACTATGTAAAATCCAAGCGGCCCGCAGGGCTCTTTGGGAGACTGCCAAGTCTTCAAACCCTTGACGAAATGAATTACCGATTAATAACTCTGGGGTTTCCCCTCCTTACCCTTGCAATAATAACAGGTGCTTTATGGGCAGAAAGCGCCTGGGGAAGTTACTGGAATTGGGATACGAGAGAGGTCTGGTCACTCATAACATGGTTTATCTATGCGATTGTGCTTCATGCCCGGCTTGTGGCTGGTTGGAGAGGCAAAAGGGCTGCTCTATTATCCATAATCGGTTTTCTCACAATTCTGATCGCCTTTTTCGGTATTAAATTACTCCGAAAAGGTCTCCATGTTTTTCTATGAAAGTGCTTGTAGTAGGACTCAATCATAAAACTGCTGATATTGAGGTCAGAGAGAAAGTAGCGTTTGACGGCCCCAAACTCGGTGAAGGTCTCTTGAGATTAAGAGGACTCCCTGAGATAGAGGAGGCCATGATACTTTCTACCTGTAACAGGGTAGAACTGTATGCAAATGTGAAAGATCCGGTACAAGCATCTGAATCCATCAAGACCTTTCTCTCAGAATTCCACGATGTGAACAGGGAGTTGCTTGATAAATCCCTCTATATCTATGATGATATCAATGCAGTGAGACATATCTTCAGGGTTGCATCAAGCCTCGACTCCATGGTTATCGGTGAACCTCAAATCCTCGGACAGGTAAAAGATGCTTTTGAAATGGCTCTCGAGAAAAAGACAACAGGAATCCTTCTGAACAGGCTGATGAAAAAGACAATTTCTACGGCAAAGAAGGTGAGGACAGAGACGAGGATAGCTGAAAATGCTGTTTCTATAAGTTTTGCTGCGGTAGAACTCGCAAAAAAAATCTTTACTAATCTCTCTGGGAAAGTAAGCATGCTTTTAGGTGCGGGAGAGATGGCTGAACTTGCGGCAAGGCATTTGATAAGCAATGGCGTGAAAGAAGTTATTGTCGTAAACAGGACATACGAACGGGCTTGTGAGCTTGCAAGGGATTTTAACGGGAGACCTGTAAAGTTTGATGGGTTTCTTCAGGAAATGGTACGTACTGATATCGTGATCTGTTCAACAGGCGCCTCGCGCTATGTGCTCATGAAGGATCAGATGCAGAAGATGATGAAAGAGAGAAAGCAACGTCCTGTTTTTATTATTGATATTTCTGTGCCGAGGAATATAGATCCTGAGATTAATGCTCTGGATAATGTGTATCTCTATGATATTGATGACCTTCAAGGCATTGTTGATACGAACATGTTTGAAAGGAAAAAAGAGGCAGAGAAGGCAGAAAAGAT
>JBGPQS010000022.1:0-9926 GCA_041489235.1 Thermodesulfovibrionia bacterium | reverse complement strand
CTGATGCATCTCTTATACAGGCTAAACTCAGGAGCGTACTCAAAAAATATCTCATGAACACAATGGGAAGACGACCAATGATTATGCCCATTATCATTGAGGTATAAGTATTGTGTTAGAAGCGATTATACTGGGAGTTGTGCAAGGATTTACGGAATTTCTTCCTGTGAGCAGTACTGCACATCTGATACTGTTTCCCTGGTTCTTTAACTGGACAGGCGAAGTAGATACCCTGTCGTTTGATATCGCACTCCATACCGGAACATTGATTGCCCTGCTTGCCTGTTTCTGGAGAGACTGGATAGAGCTTATCACGAAAAAACAGAAACTCTTCGGATTAATCGTCCTGGCTTCAATCCCTGCCGGAGTTGCAGGGTATCTCCTTAACAATTTTGCAGAAAGGGCTCTGAGAGAGCCACTGATTATAAGCATGATGCTCGTTGCAGTAGGTTTTCTGATGCTCATTGCTGAAAAAGCAAACAAATATAAAGATATGGAAAAAACAGGGTTAAAAGATGCAATAATAATAGGGGTCGCACAAGCCATCGCAATCATCCCGGGTGTATCCCGTTCAGGCATCACGATATCAGCCGGGCTTTTCAGAGGTCTTAAGAGAGAGGCATCCGCACGGTTTTCATTCCTCCTTTCAACTCCAATTATTGCAGGTGCAACAATGCTTCATTTCAAGAAACTCATCACCGCACAGGAAAACTATAACCTTCAGCTCTTTGCAATAGGACTCGTCACCTCCTATATCACAGGGATTGTCGCGATAAAATTTCTTTTAAACTTTCTCAAGAAGCACCCTTTGAATGTCTTTGTCTATTATAGGTTCATATTAGCAGTTGTTATAATAGCAGGTATATGGTTGAAAGGATAAGACGCATAAAGGAAGAGGTCATCGGGGTTGGTTCTCTGTTGGGAAGCCTTTATCTCTCTCTCTGTCTCATCACCCATACTATAAAAGATCCTGTCCTTTTTTTTAGAACCACAGAGCCGCCTGAACCGGTGCGGAATCTTGGTGGCATTGTCGGTGCGTATATTTCAGGCTGGCTGCTTATTCTGTTGGGGGTTGCTGCTTTTATAATTCCTGTTTTGATAATAGCCTTTGGCATTAAAAGGTTACTCGGAAAAGAAGGACATAAAATTTATCTGCTTGGAGGTATTTTATTTGTTGTGTCGTCTTCTCTGTTATTATCCCTTCTCTCATTTACTTTCAGTATCATTCTTGAAAAATACCCGGATGGTACCGGCGGCCTTATAGGAAGAGGGATAGCTTATTTATCTCATCAGTTTCTCTCCCTTCCAGGTGCATATATCTTTTCCATAACTCTGTTCCTGTCTTCAATCATCCTGCTGAGTCCGGTGTCTATTACCACACTTGCACTCAGCAGAAAAAAGAAAACAGAAGATAAGATGAAGGGTGTTGAAGAAAAACTGCAGGACCTACAAGAAAGTGAACAGAGCACAGAAGGGATGTCTTTAAAGGAACACGAGGCACAGGAAATAGTGGTGAGCAAGCCAGTGGCTGTTAGACCAAGAAAAAGAGGGGGCTTTGAGCTTCCATCTTTGGAACTCCTGAACTCATATGATTTCACATCCGTCAGACCTTCAAGAGAGGAACTCATGACAGGCTCATTACTTATTAAGCAAAAACTTGAAGACTTCGATGTCGAAGGTGATATAAAACAGGTACATCCAGGACCTGTAGTGACAATGTATGAGTTCGAACCTGCACCTGGTGTTAAAATCAACAGGGTTGTTTCCCTCGCTGATGACCTCGCTCTTGCACTTAAGGCACAGAGTGTCAGGATTTCTCCTATCCCTGGCAAAGCCACGATAGGGATAGAAGTACCAAACAGGCAAAGGGAGACGGTATCATTAAGAGAGATCCTTTCGTCAGAGAGTTTTAAAAAGAGCAATTCAAAACTTACCCTCGGCCTCGGTAAGGATATATCTGGCAGCCCTGTAATAACGGATCTTGCAAAAATGCCCCATCTCCTCGTTGCAGGTGCTACAGGTTCAGGAAAGAGCGTATCAATAAACACGATGGTCATGAGCATACTTTATAAAGCAACACCCACAGAAGTGAAGATGCTGATGATAGACCCGAAATTGCTTGAACTCTCCGCATATGAGGAAATACCACATCTCGTCTCACCTGTGATCACAAGCCCGAAAGAAGCAGCAGAAGCATTAAAGAAAATGGTGATTGAGATGGAACGCAGATACAGGGTGCTCGCAGAAAAGGCTGCAAGGAACATTGAAAGTTATAATAGTCAGGTAAAGGACGAAGAACAACTCCCTTATATTGTGGTTGTGATAGATGAACTCGCTGACTTGATGTTTACCGCAGCAGCCGATGTTGAAGACTCAATAGCAAGGCTTGCACAGATGGGAAGGGCAGCAGGCATACACCTTATCCTCGCTACACAGAGGCCATCCGTTGATGTCATTACAGGGATAATAAAAGCTAATTTTTCTGCCCGTATATCTTTCCAGGTGTCTTCAAAAGTGGACTCAAGGACAATCCTCGATTCACATGGTGCAGAACAGCTGCTTGGTAGGGGTGATATGCTTTTGATGTTCCCGGGTGCGCGAATCATCCGTGTCCATGGAGCCCTTATTGCAGAGGAGGAAATAAAAGCTGTTGCTGAGTTTGTGAAGTCTCAGGGAAAGCCTGACTATACACTATTAGAGAATATTCAACAGGTCGATGAGAGAGAAGCAGATGAAAGGTCCGGAGAAAGAGATGAGATGTATCTCAGGGCAATTGAGTTTGGAGAATTGGCAGGGGAAGTCTCAATATCATCCATCCAGAGGCGGTTTAAGATAGGATACAACAGGGCAGCGAGGATAATGGAATTAATGGGAGAGGATGGCTATGTCGGCCCCCCGAAAGGTGCAGGAAAACCGAGAGAGTTTTTAAGGAGAAGAAAATAGAATAAAATGTTGCGTAATTGTAAAGCAAGGCACCGTCATGCATGAAAATATAGATAGCGCTGATTCATCCACCTTAGGAGACGGTGCAAATATCGCAGTTATCGGTGGTGGCCCCACAGGCTCTTTCTTCAGCATATTTGCACTCAAGATGGCAAAAATGGTTGGGAAAAAAATAAATATAACCATTTTTGAGCCAAAAGACTTCACGAAAGATGGGCCGGGGGGCTGTAACAGGTGCGGTGGAATAATCTCAGAACTCCTTGTCCAAAATCTGGCTGTTGAAGGAATAAATCTTCCAGATTCAATCGTCCAAAGGGGCATCAATTCTTACAAGCTTCACACAGATCATGGAAGCGTGTATATCGCAACACCCTCTCTTGAAAAAACGATAGCGACTGTATACAGAGGTGGTGGGCCGAAAGGGATAATAGGAAAAGATAAAGAAAGTTTTGATTACTTTCTTCTTGGTCTTGCAGTGGAAGAAGGTGCTGTGCATAGTCCCGTCAGGGTTGACCGAATTGAATACAAAAACAAAAGACCGGTACTCTTTTCCAGAGAAGATAAAATTTATGATGCTGACCTTGTCGTCGGAGCATTTGGGATAAACAGCACGACAGCAAAAATTTTTGAGGATATCGGATTTGGATATAAAAATCCGGTAACCGTGACAGCTGCAATCGCAGAAATCGGCTTAGACAAAAATATACTCTTTGAATATTTTGGAAATTCAGTTCAACTGTTTCTTCTTCCGATCAAGGACATGAAATTTGCAGCAATGATTCCAAAAGGCACCTATGTCACCGTATGCATATTAGGGCAGAACGTCAATACACATACGGTGAATAATTTTCTTGACAACCCTGCAGTGAAGAGTGTTTTACCGAACTTAATGACAAAAAAGCCGGATTGTTTTTGTTTACCAAAAATGAATATCGGGGCACCCAGGATTCCGTTTACAGATAGGATAGTTATGTGTGGAGATGCCGGTTCAACAAGGCTTTTTAAGGATGGCATAGGAGCTGCCTATATCATGGGAAAGGCTGCTGCAAAAACTGCGGTGTTTCAGGGCGTAAGCGCACAGCATTTTCAAAAGGAGTACTATCCTGTCTACAAAAGTATCATCATTGACAATTGGTTTGGAAAGATTCTTTTTGCAATCACAGACTTACACAGGAATTATAAAATACTCTCAAAGGGAATGCTCGACGTTGTGCGAAAAGAGCAGCAGAATCCTGTCAAACCCAAGAGGCTGAGTTCTGTCCTGTGGGGTATGTTTACGGGAAACGAACGATATAAAAACCTGTTTTATTCGTCTGTGAGTGTGGAAATGATCCTTGATTTATTGATGGCATTTTCCAAAAATTTGGTAAGGAGGAAGTCATGAAAGATGGTGAACTTGGAAAGGTTTTTTCTGACGGAGAAATTCTCTTCAAAGAAGGTGAAGAAGGTGACAAAATGTATGTTGTCCAATCCGGCAGAGTAAAAATAACAAAAAAGACTGCCTCAGGAGAACTTACCATAGCAACCCTCAGGAGTGGAGATATCTTTGGAGAGATGGCCTTGTTTGATAGATTGCCCCGTTCTGCAACTGCGACAGCCTCAGGTGATGCAAGGATTTTAACGATAGACAAGAAAAAACTTTTTCAGACCATAAGCAGGGACCCGACCCTTGTATTCAGAATTCTTGAATCCATGAGCCAGAGAATAAGAAAGCTTGATGAGGAATTTACCAAACTCAATAAAAACAAATCAGATATATTGCGTATCTTTATTGATATTGATGAGATATGTACCTTCACACTTGAAGAAGCAAAGAATATCGTCCCGGCTGAAAACGGTTCAATGATGCTTCTTGATGATGAGAAATCGCTTTCAGTCAGGGCTGCCTTTGGTACTGAATGGAATCCGAAGGTAAAGCTTACTTTGGGAGAGGGGATTGCCGGTGACGTGCTGAGGACTGGCAGGGCCGAACTGATTAATAATGTCTCAATGGATTTACGATTTAAGTCAGGGGCATCACATATAAAATCCATGCTCTGTGTTCCTCTTAAATGGAAAGACTATAATTTTGGAGTAATGAATATGAGTAACAGTTCTGACAGATTATTTACCATTGATGATTTAAAATTGTTACATTCGTTAGCGATTCATGCATCTATTGCAATTGAAAATGCGAAGAATTTTTCTAAGCTTAAAAATGCGACAGATGAAGTTCTCAGGCATGCGACTGTGTTGAATATTTAGTAATGTAACATCCTCGACATTTTCTGATGATTTGTAAGAAAGGGGTGGAAAAGGAAATGGATATGAAGATCAAGGTTCTCGGCTGTTCAGGCGCAAAGTTCCCGGGGCATAATATTCCGGGTTTTCTTCTCGATGATGAAATCTTATTTGATGCAGGAACTCTTACCGGTGTTCTTGACGAAAAAGCCCAATTAAAGATAAAAAATATTTTTATTACTCACGCACACCTTGATCATGTAAGAAGTATTCCATTTCTTGCTGACAATATCATCTTAAGAAACATAAACCACAGAGTAAATATCATCAGCATCTCTCCTGTGATAAAAACAATTAAAAAACATCTCTTTAACAGTTCCATGTGGCCTGATTTTACTATAATCCCTAACCTGAATGATGCTATTTTGAATCTTGTGGAATTAAAGGCTGGTGAATCACTACAGGTAAATAATCACACTGTCACTCCCTATAAGGTCAACCATACAGTTCCTGCAGTGGGATATCTGGTTGAAGACAAAAAGAAGAGAAGATTTTTTTATACAGGTGATACCGGACCAACGAGTGAAACCTGGGAAAAGATAGGCGATAAGAAGATGCATTGTCTTATAATCGATGTTTCTTTTTCCAACAGCATGGAAGACATGGCAATAAGGACAGGACATCTGACACCCAAATTATTAAAAGAAGAACTCCTCAAAATAAAATATATGCCTGAACTTATATATGTCACTCATCTTAAACCACAGTATTTAAAAGTCATTACAACCGAACTCAAAGAACTGAAAATGAAAAATCTCAAAGTGTTACGGGACGGGGATACGATCAGGATATAATCCTCCGGTTGAAATTCCACTGATGTGAAAGATACTTGTGAGCCTCAAGCTCCTCTGCAAGAGATAATTCATCTCGTAAAAGAGATGAAGGGATAAGCTTTATATCAAAAGTCTCTTCAAAAGCAATTTTGATGATATTTTTAAGATCATCAGGATTCAGACCGGGAATTATCTCATTTAATCCTATCAATGCTTCCATTGACTCATGAGAAGAGTTGAGTCTGAATATCTTCACCATTTCATCTTTGTCTATGATATAGGGGATAGAACCCTGCTGAAGTAAACCATCAGTCCACCGCTTCTGTGCAGAGCCTACAATCTTCATATTATTTATAGTAATCTCACCGTATGATGCTGATTGAAAACATAAAGGGCTCCTTGAGTGACGGGTAATGAGTGACGTATGACGGGTTTCCTTTAGTAGTTTTACCTCGGGTGTGAGGCCTATTTTTGAGAATGCAAGGCAAAAGGCTTTGCTCATCTTTTTATAGCTATCGAGTAATCCTTTCGAGAATGTCCCTGAAGTTGTTTTTACAGAAATACTATAGGTAAGTTCCTTATCATGTAAGATTGCACGTCCTCCAGTCGGTCTTCTCACAACCGTGATACGTTTATCAATGCAGTAATCACTATCAATATCGTTGATTTTTTGAAAGCATCCGATGCTTACAGATGGCTTATTCCATCCGTAGAACCTTAAGGTCGGAGGTGCGTTATCTTTCCTGACAGCAGTTGCAATCGCCTCATCAAGAGCCATATTGTAAGCTGCTTTACATGGACCAGTGTCGATACAACGCCATACATCAGTCATGGAAAAATATAAACTGTATACCTTGGTTTAATCAATGATGTAATACCTAATGTTCATTGTTTACCTGAAAAATAGTGTTCAATTTATTTATGATGGTCAGCTGATATCACATCAAGAGAGTCTTCTGATTGACTATTTAAAAGTAATGTGGTAGCGTAATTTTTATGAGTACCGGTGAGTTTCTTGCCCGTATAAAATCCTCACTTTCGAATATGATTAAGAAAATTGATGCCATATTTTTGAAAACCATGAGTGCCTTTACTTCTAAGAATATTCATACATTACCTTTAGGTCAGGTTTTGGTAAAAGAAAAAGTTATCACCGAGGAACAATTGCAGAAGGCCTTAACATTACAGAAAGGAAAAGCCGAACGTATTGGCAGGATTGTTGTTGAGCAGGGATATGCGACAGAAAGCGCAGTGCTTGAGGCTATAGCCAGACATTATCACATTTCAGCAAGAGCACTTTCTGAAAATCTCGAAGAGCTTATCAAACAAAGGCCGATTACCCTTAGAGAGAAAATTTCTTATCTCCGTGTCCCGATCCGGGTGAAACTTTCTGTTGCCATTACGTTCATCATCTGGCTTACCATACTGATATTAAGCTTTGTAACTCTCGCCCGGCAAAGAGAACAGCTCTACTTGCAAACAGTAAAAACAGGCAAGGTAAGTCTTAACTATTTTGCCAATAATGCCAACATTCCCCTTCTGAATGATGATATCGTAAGGCTCAACAGGCTGATAAAAGAAGCATCATCAGTGGAGGGTCTTCTGTACGCTATTATTGTAGATCGTGAGCAAGTCATAAAGGCCCATACCGATCACACCAAGATAGGCACAGCTCTCGAGACATTTAATAATGCGAGTGAAGTGAAAAGAGATGAGAGCATCAGCTATTTTAATTACACACTCCCCACAGGTTCACAAGTTTTAAATTTAACGAGGCTTGTAACATTTAAAGATAAAGAATTAGGGGTAGTTCATGTGGGGATATCTCTGGATTTCATAAAAAATCTCATTCGTAAAGAGAGCATCTCGATCCTCGTGATGAGTGTATTCATTATTCTGTTAGGAATTTCAATTGCAATATTACTTGGGATTGGTTTTTCACGTCCCATTTCTAAACTGGTGTTTGCAACAGAAGAGATCGGCAAGGGGAACTTTCAGTATAGAATTAACATGGTCAGGAAGGATGAATTCGGAGATTTAGCCACAGCATTTAATTATATGGCCCAGGAACTTTGGAAAAAGTTATTGATTCAAAAGTCCTTTGGCAGTTATGTAAGCCCCGAGGTACTCGATATGATATTGTCTCATCCGGAAGAATCCTGGCTGAAGGGTATTCGAAGTGAGGCCTCAATCCTTTTTACTGACATAAGGGGGTTTACTGCTTATTCAGAAACAAGGAATCCAGAAGAGGTGGTGGAAGCCTTGAATGAATACTTCGGAATCGCCACACAATTTATATTGGAGTATGGCGGGTATGTTGATAAATTTATAGGTGATGCGGTCCTGGGTGTTTTTGGTGTGCCGATTTACCATACAGATCATGCTGAAAGGGCGGTAAGGGCTGCTTTTGCTATGCAGAAAGAATTACGACAACAAGTTGGCAAGAACAAGAATCCATTCCTATCAAGGATTGGGATTGGTGTTAACTCAGGAGTAGTCGTATCAGGCAACCTCGGTTCTCAGGTCAAAATGGAATATACTGTTATCGGTAACAGTGTAAATGTTGCTTCCCGCCTGAATGACATGGCTGGCCCTGGAGAGATTATAATCAGTAAGGATATCTATGAATTGACAAAAAATATAGTTTCGGTGAAGGCCTTACCACCTCAAAAAATGAAGGGCAAATCAGAACTTGTCGAGGTTTTTCAACTTATAGATATTATAGATGGTAAGGAAAGGCAAAACAATGCATAGGAGACAACCATGTGGAATAATAAAGTAAGGGTAGATCTTCAACGACTTCTTTTTATTGTTTGTTTATTCCTGATTGGTGCAATGATAGGAGGATGTGCAACTCCCCAGATAGAGAGTCCCCCTGTCATTGCTCCACAGGTCACTGCGCGAACTTTTCCGGAGTTTGTGGCTGTCATAGCTCAGGAAGGGGATACCCTCTCTTCCCTGTCAGCGAAATACTTAAACGATCCCTCCAAGGAGTGGCTTATTGCTGAGTATAACGACATTTTCACAATCAAGCCGGGCCAGGAATTGATTATCCCTCTCAAGCCGTATGAAAGAGGAGGATTGACTGAGAAAGGGTATCAGACCGTTCCTGTCCTCAGCTATCACAATTTTTCTCTTACTGAGTCAAACAAAATGACTGTTACCAAGGAAGCATTTGAGGAACAGATGAAACTGTTAAAAGATAATGGATATCGGGTCATCACCATGGATCAATTATTTGATTTTCTTGAGTTTAAGATTCAGATACCACGAAAGTCAGTAATCATCACCATTGACGATGGCTGGCGCTCTGCGTATGATATCGCATTTCCAATCTTGAAAAAATACGGTTATCCAGCCACACTTTTTATCTACACTGATTTAATCGTTGGAAGTGAAAAGACGTTATCCTGGGAGCTTATTCAGGAAATGGCAAACAACGGTATTGATATGCAGTGTCACTCAAAGACACATCATAATCTGGCTGTGATGGATAAGAAACAGTCCTTCAAAGAATACTTTGAGTCGCTTGAAAAAGAGATATCCGGATGTGCAGCACTCATTAAAAAGAAACTGAATAGGGATGTAAAATATCTGGCTTATCCCTTTGGCGATACAAATCACCTGGTTATTGAGCTTTTAAAGAAACACAGCTATCGGGGAGCATTTACGGTAAAAAGAGGAGGTAATCCCTTTTTTATTCATAACTACAGGATAAACCGCTCGATGATTTACGGGGACATTGATTTAATCAAGTTTGAAAAGAATTTAGCTATTTTTAGCGAAGAGGCACTCAAGTGAAAAGGGGATTGTTTCACATAATTTGGCGAGTCAGCCTGATTTTTCTGATAGTGGTTATTTTTGGCTGTGCTGCTCCCCCTTTAAAACCCTTGGTTGAAAAGGACCCATTCGCTCTATTTCCTGAGCGAT
>JBGPQS010000021.1:0-9927 GCA_041489235.1 Thermodesulfovibrionia bacterium | reverse complement strand
GAACTTCAGTAAATCTTGACCGTTAATCTGCGGCAATTTAGGTGACACCGCCCACCTCCATTTCAGACATCACAAGAATTTCCGCAGATTTGCCTTTTTTAAATTCGTCCTCAAAATGTAAGGCTACGGCTTCCTTAATATTTTTCAATAATTCATCATATGTTGCACCTTGGGTAAATATATCGTCATTAACCCCACGTGCACACCAAAACTCGCCATCAAAATATGTATCTATCTTTACAAGCATTTATTTCACCTCCTTTTGATTGATTATAGCATAAAGAGACTCAATGCTTTAGCTGTCCTCTCTACGAGTCGTAGACAATTATCTTCCTCTCCTCTTCCGTTATCCCATAAAGTCCATAAACAATTTTGTCAATCTTCTTATAAATTCTTACCTGTGCCTCAGGATAGCCTTTTGAAAGATAATGGGTTTTATCTTTTTCGAACTTGGAGATTAAGGACTGAAGTTTCTCTTTAAATGAATCAATATCAGACATCAAATAAATTATATCACATCACATCATACTTGACCGAGCAAGGGTAAGGACGATTACTTCTTTTGCACCAGCTTTCTTGAGTTGTTTCGAGCACTCTGTTACTGTTGCACCTGTCGTCATCACGTCGTCAACGAGCAGGAGTCGAAGGCCTTTCACCTCACCATTTACTTCAAATACATTCTTAAGATTTAATAACCTTTCCTTTGCAGAAAGGCCTATCTGCGGAGGTGTTTCCCTTTTCTTCATAAGAACATCCATAAAGAGAGGAATCCTTTTCTTTTTCGATATGACCCTCGCAATAAGGAGCGACTGGTTAAAACCTCTTTCTCTCAGTCTTTTTATGCTTAAAGGAACCGGTATAATGCCATCTATTCCAGACAAAGTAAAATTGAGCAATAACTTTCCGAGTGGATGTGCAAGTCTTTTTAACCCATGAAATTTGAGAAGGTTAATCGCTTCTGCGAGCACTCCTTCATAAAGTCCGTAGTTTATGGCCTTAAAGAATGGAGGGGCTTTTTTCAGACACTGTCCACACACTTCTGAATATTCTGATGTAAAAGGCATTGCACATATTCTGCATGATGGACCAGTATAGTGATCTATCTTAGACCAGCAGGATGCACAGATTGGTGAATGATGAAATACATCAGGTATGCCTTTGCATTGTGGGCATTTTAAGGGATAGAGTATGTTCAAAATTTTTGGGATCAAGGCATATCAATATAATAAAAGGGAGGCACCACATTTACCACATTTGGGTCCGTAAGAAAGTTTTGTGCTTGAGACCTTATTTTTTACTCCGCAGCTTGGGCAGGATATTATTTGAAATTCGGGTAAAACGTTATTTTCTGCATCAGTGTCTGTTCCCTCAGAAAAGTTTTTTAGATAATTTAAATAAGCCGTGTCTTTCTCTATGATTTCTATGCCCATACCATTTTTAAACGATGCCATTGATGTTTTGGTTGCTCTTGCGACACGTCCTTTAAGGTGTGATAGTTGGCCATCTGGCATCACCAACTCGATATCAATAATGGAGTCCATGACAAAACAGCGTTTGGTTCTTATAAAAAGGCCGCTTTCTGACAGATTACTTGATATACCAATAAATGTTTGCTCACCTGAACTGAATTTTACTTCAAGCCTCTTCGTGAATCTATGATGCTGTCTTTTGCGCATTAAAATTGTTCTTTAAGCAGGATAAGTTCATCTCTCTTCTGACCGGTTGAGATCATCTGAATCTCCACTCCCAACATCTCCTCAATCCTTTTCAAGTAAGCTTTTGCTTCCTCCGGGAGTTTATGAAAGTCTTTTACGCCAGCCGTACTCGTGCTCCATCCTTTTACCTCTTCGTAGATGGGTTCGCACTCCTCAAAGATATTAATTTCTTTGGGGAACTCTTCATATATTTTTCCATTATATTTATATGAGGTACAGACTTTTATCACCTCTATACCATCGAGTACATCAAGCTTTGTGATTGCAATGCCTGTAAGTCCATTAATTCTTGCTGAGTGCCTGAGTATAACCATATCCAGCCATCCACATCTCCTCGGCCTCCCTGTTGATGCACCATATTCTCCACCTATTTCTCTGAGCCTTTCACCAAGAGGGCCTTTTATTTCTGTAGGAAATGGCCCGCCGCCAACCCTTGTTGTGTAAGCCTTAGAGACACCAAGGACATTTGAGATCTTTGTTGGTCCTACACCAAGGCCTATACAGGCACCACCCGCGATAGGATTTGAAGAGGTTACATAGGGATAGGTTCCGTGGTCTACATCAAGGAGTGTGCCTTGCGCACCCTCAAACAGTACATTCCTGTTTTCAGAGATTGTCTTATTTATTAAAATGTCTGTATCTGCGATATATTCTGAAAGCTCCTCAGCATAACCCATATATTCATCATATATTTTTTTACTCTCAAACCCCGGGACTTTATAGAGGTTTTCAAGCAGAAAATTAATACCCAAAAGATTTGTCTTTAATTTCTCCATGAATACTCCAGGTTGAAGGAGATCTACAACCCTTATCCCTGTCCTTGCAACTTTATCAACATATGCAGGGCCTATACCACGCTCTGTCGTCCCAAGCTTCTTTGCGCCCCTGAATCTTTCACTCTCTCTGTCAATGGTTCTGTGGTAGGGCATAATAAGATGGGAATTTTTACTCAAAAACAGGTTCTTACCGACATACACTCCTCTATTTCTGAGTCCATTAATTTCCTCTATAAGCGCTGCGGGGTCAACAACAACACCATTACCTATAAGACAAATTTTACCTTTATGGAGTATTCCTGAAGGGATGAGATGGAGTATATACTTTTCATCGTTGATGACAACGGTATGGCCTGCATTATGGCCCCCCTGATATCGTGCAATGACATCTGCCTTTTCAGAGAGGAAATCGACTATCTTTCCTTTACCCTCATCTCCCCACTGTACACCTACTACAATAACATTAGGCATGCATAGTATCCGTTTAGAGAGTTATTTGTTTCACTGAAAGAATATTTGGGAGCTTTTTAATCTCTTCTATGATTTGTGCTGTAGCGTGAGTATCAATGGTAACCACAGAGATTGCCGTACCACTAGGAGCCTCCCTTCCAAAGTGCATTCTTGAGATGTTGATATTATTTCTGCCAAGGAGTGTTCCGATATTCCCTATGACACCTGGTTTATCATTGTTATAGATAAAGAGAAGCTCTCCCTCGGGTACGATCTCAACCTTAAAATTATCAACGCTTACAATACGAGGGTCTTTTTTACTGAAGAGTGTTCCTGCAAAATAGCTTTCCTTATCCTTTGCCTTAAGTCTGATCGTAATCATGCTCTGATAATCACCTGCGTCATCGCTCTTTGTCTCTTTAATCTCTATACCGCGCTCCTTTGTGATAAATGGCGCATTAACAAAGTTCACTGTTTCCTCCAAAATGGGGGTAAGATACCCTTTTATTGCAGCTATGGTGACCGGTGCACTGTTTATGTCAGCAGCATCACCTCTATATTCAATCATTATCTCGGTTACCCCACCCTCGAATATCTGGGCAGCGAATTCACCGAGCTTTTCAGCCAAGTTTATATAGGGTTGAAGTCTTGCTACCTGGTCAGCGGGAATGGAGGGAAAATTAACGGCGTTTCTTATCGTGCCATGGACGAGATAATCTACAATCTGTTCTGCAATTGCAATTGCAACATTTTCCTGTGCCTCTTTAGTTGCTGCACCGAGATGTGGGGTAGAGATTACATTATCCAAGGTAAGGAGAGGGTTGTTCTCTGGAGGTTCTTTTTCAAATACATCAAGCGCTGCACCGGCAACCTTACCCTCAACAAGTGCATCGTAGAGGTCTTTCTCATTGATAATACCACCTCTTGCACAGTTAATTATCCTCACCCCGTTCTTCATCATCTTAATCGCTTCTTTATTTATCATATTTTTTGTTTCTGGAGTTATCGGGGTATGGATCGTAATAAAGTCTGATCGCCTGAAGAGCTCTTCGAGGATAACCTTCTCAACACCCATCGCTTTTGCCCTGTCCTCACTCAGGAAAGGGTCATATGCAATCACATTCATCGCAAAACCTTGCGCCCTCTTTGCAACCTGGCTGCCTATATTTCCTATGCCGATAACACCCAGTGTCTTGTTAAAGAGCTCAACACCCATAAACTTTTTCTTTTCCCATTTACCTGCCCTTATTGACATTGTGGCCTGTGGTATCTGCCGTGCAAGTGCAACCATAAGGGCAAAGGTATGTTCGGCTGTGGTTATTGTGTTGCCGCCAGGTGTATTCATCACGACAATTCCCTTTTTCGTTGCTGCTCCTTTGTCAACATTATCAAGGCCTGAGCCTGCACGGCCTATGACCTTCAGATTTGTCGCAGCATCTATTATCTCTGAGGTAACCTTTGTTGCAGACCGTATTACCAGGCCATGATAATCAGCAATGCATCCTCTCAGTTCCTCAGGTTTCATCCCTGTCTTCACATCAACATCAAGCCCTGCATTTTTGAGTATCTCTATCCCTTTTGAAGAGATGTTATCACTGACGAGAATCTTCATGCATCCCCCTAATCCATTAACAGTTCCTGAGCCACTGCAACACCTGTTCCAAGTTTTACCGGATGGCCCATTCCTTTTAGTACCATCTCAATTCCTGCAACTGCTGCGATGATATCAAACCTATCTGAGTATCCTAAATGTGCAATTCTAAATATCTTTCCTCTTGCTTTATCCTGACCACCAGCTGCGGTGATACCGTATTTTTCGCGGAGATTCTTATATACTGCCTGACCATCTATACCAGGAGGCGTCATAATTGCTGTCACTGCATTTGACGGAGATTCTTTTGCATAAAGCTCTAATCCAAGGGACTGAACAGCCTTTCTTGTTGCATTTGCAAGTCTCTCGTGTCTTTTAAATACATTCTCAAGTCCTTCAGCCTGAAGTATCTTCAAACTTTCATTCAATCCAACAATAAGTGAGACCGGCGATGTAAAGTTTGTCTGGTTTTTGGCGAGATTTTCTCGCTCTTTCTTGAAATTAAAATAGAATTTTGGCAACTTTGAGATTTCTGCCTTTTTCCATGCCTTTTCACTCACACTCACAAAGGCAAGACCCGGTGGAAGCATCACACCCTTCTGTGACCCTCCTGTCATTATATCTATTCCCCACATATCAGTTCTCAGGTCATGGGCAACAAGTGCGCTGATCGCATCAACTATAAAGAGCGTATCTTCATATTTCTTCACAACAGACGCAAGAGTCTTTATGTCGTGGTACACACCGGTTGAGGTCTCTGATGCCTGGACAAACACACCTTTTATAGAACCATCCTTTTTAAGCTTCTCCTCGATTATTTCAGGCTTGACCGCATAACCCCATTCAACAATAACCTCATCAACCTCCAGGCCATATGCCTGACATATCTTTACCCATCGTTCTCCAAATTTTCCTCCGTTTATCACAAGAACCCTGTCTCCACGGTTAAAGAAATTATTCACTGATCCAACCATTCCCCCTGTGCCTGTTGAACACAGGATGAGTACATCGTTCTTTGTCTGATATAACCACTGTAAGCCCTTCTTTGCAGAATCAAGTACAGGAAGAAAATCCGGTGCCCTGTGGTGTATTATAGGCATTGCCATTGCAAGCAACACTTCCGGAGGAACAGGTGTTGGACCAGGGGCTAACAGATAACGCTTTAACATAGCAAAACCTCCTCACATTCGCAGAAAGTCAAGAGTTAAAAGTTGTGCATTAAGAACTACTGAACTTCAAAACTCTTTTAACTTTTTACCTTCACATTTATATTTTGTTTCTTGATTAAGCTAATAAAATTACCACAATGAGTGATGTTTGGTCAAGGGCAACTACTTTACATTATCCCGATTTGAGGATTATAATTAAATTTATGAAAAAGAAGATATTTTTTGGCATTGTTATCCTTTTATTGGGTTTTCTCTTAGGCGGGATATCATTTTACATCCTTGGTCAAATCACCGGGCAGCAAAGGGGATATCTGCCTTACTCTACCACACCAAATGTGCCCCGTCAGGTACTTGAAACAAGCAGGGCATTTTCCGAGATTGTCAGTGCTGTTTCGCCCTCAGTCGTCAATATATCCACCACAAAGGTAATAAGAAGAAACCAGGATCCCTTTTTGGGTGATCCTTTCTTCGACTTATTTAGCCCTTTCCATGATTTCAGGACACCAAAGAAATGGAAAGAACAAAGCCTTGGTTCTGGTGTGATCGTTTCATCAGATGGATATATAATCACAAATAACCATGTGGTCGAAAAGGCAGACGAGATAAGGGTTACACTTCTTGATAAGAGAACGTTTAAGGGAAAGATTATGGGTGCTGATCCTAAAACAGACATTGCAGTAGTGAAAATAGATGCGGGCAACTTTCCTACCATCCCATGGGGTGACTCTGAAAAATTGCAGGTTGGAGAGTTTGTTCTTGCAATAGGTAACGCTTATGGCTTGAGCCATACGGTCACAATGGGGATAATAAGCGCTGTCGGGAGAGCAAATGTTGGAATTGCAGACTATGAAGACTTCATTCAAACAGATGCGGCCATAAATCCCGGCAATTCGGGTGGGCCACTTGTCAACATAAAAGGAGAACTTATCGGGATAAATGCAGCGATATTTTCCAAAACAGGGGGATATCAGGGGATTGGTTTTGCAGTTCCCAGCAATATGATACGCCTTGTTATGGACCAGCTTGTTCAAAAAGGAAAGGTTACCCGGGGATGGCTCGGTGTGAGCATACAGGAACTCACGCCTGAAATCTCACAGAAGTTTGGCCTTAAAAAATCACAAGGTGCCCTTGTGAGCGACGTGTTGAAGAATAGCCCAGCTGAAAAGTCTGGTATGAATAGAGGTGATATAATCCTTGAGTTTAATGGGAAAGAAGTGAAAGATGCGAGCAGCCTGCGAAACATGGTTGCTCAGAGTAAGATAGGAATTGAAATACCCATTAAGATACTCAGGTCCGGGAAGGAATATACAGTGAAGGCAACTATTGCTGAATTGCCAAGAGAAACAGCAGAGGTTACCCCTTCTGAATCACCTGAGGACTCAGAAGTAAAGGCACTTACAGGCCTTACTGTTATGGGGCTTACTAAAGAAATAGCAAGACAGCTCGGTCTCAATAAAGATGAGAAAGGAGTTGTGGTAGTGCGAGTAGAACCCGGTAGCCCGGCAGATGAAGCGGGGATAAAAAAGGGCGATATTGTAAAAGAGATTGACAGAAAACGAGTAGATACTTTAGACGATTTTAATAAAATTGCTTCAAACATAAAAAAGAATGAGACTGTTCTTCTCTTTATTAACAGGGGGAACAAAAAATTCTATGCTCCTCTCAGGGCATCTTAAAAAACAATGGAGCAACATTAATTTAAATTTTTCGTTGGTCGTCATTGATAATTTTTACTTTACCAAGGAAGGAGGTGATACAGAATGATTATTATAAGACTTGCAATCTTCATCATTTTTACATTTTCTGGTTATATCTTGGGCATGAAGTATAACTACGAGATTTACGGCATCCTGTTAGGAGGTTTTTTAGGTCTTATTGCTGTAGCTATTGAGCCAGTATTTAAGAAGGTGAATCTCGGGACAATTATCGGAGGAATTTTAGGTATTTCATTCGGGCTTTTATTTGCAAACCTTCTTATAATACCGTTTAAACCTATTTTAGGTGAGGATATCACCACTATATCTGTTGGATTAATGGCGGTATTTGGCTATGTGGGACTTCTTCTCGGCCTGAGCAGAGGCAAGGGAATTTCAATTGCGGGTATCTTCAGACTTTTCAGGGGACAGGGCAGTGAAGAGAATATTAACATCCTTGATACAAGTGTGATAATTGATGGGCGTATTTCAGATGTCTGCGAATCAGGATTTCTCGAAGGTGTTTTCATAATCCCCCAGTTTATTCTCCAGGAACTTCAGCATGTTGCAGACTCGGCCGATTCCACAAAAAGGGCACGGGGGAGGCGTGGACTTGATATTCTCCACAAAATCCAGAAGATGTCCAATATCACTGTTCGGATAGTTGACGAGGATTTCCCGAAGATAAAAGAGGTTGACTCAAAGCTTGTTGCCTTAGCAAGGCTCTTAAACGCAAAGGTAATCACAAATGATTTTAACCTTAACAAAGTAGCAGAACTCCAGGGAGTGTCTGTACTTAATATAAATGAGCTCGCAAATGCTTTAAAACCTTTTGTTCTCCCGGGTGAGACAATGAAGATTTTTATACTTAAAGAGGGAAAGGAATATAATCAGGGAGTTGCATACCTTGATGACGGCACTATGGTTGTTGTAGAAAACGGGAGAAGACTTATAGGTAAAAATGCAGAGGTAACTGTAACAAGTGTGTTACAAACAACAGCAGGAAGGATGATATTCTCAAAACTCAAAGAGGAGAATGAAAGGGAAGAGTTCAGAGCTGTTCAATGAAAAACAAAGTAATTGCAATTGTCCCTGCTGCTGGACTCGGCAAAAGATTTGGTCAGGGGAGCAATAAACCTTTCCAAACTCTTAAGGGTAAACCTCTTCTTGTGTGGTCACTTGAACTATTTGAAGCAATCGATGAGATTGTGGAGATAATACCTGTTCTCAAAGAAGAAGATAGAGAGAAAGGGCAGAAGGTTTTTGAAGATTATAATCTCTCGAAGATAAAGAGAATAGCACCAGGCGGAAAAGAGCGACAGGATTCTGTATATAACGGTCTCACGCTTATAGAGGATAATAAATGTATTGTCCTCATACACGATGGAGCAAGACCACTCATAGAGAAACATCTCATACAGGAGGCGATAAAAGAATTATCAATCCCCTCCGCCCCCTTTTTTATAAAGGGGAGTGATGAAGGATTAAATAATTATGATGGCGTTGTTCTCGGTATACCTCTCAAAGATACAATTAAAGAGGCAGAGGCAGGAATAATAAAAAAGACCTTAAGGAGAGACTCTCTCTGGGCTATTCAGACACCTCAGGTCTTCCCGTACAATATTATTCTAAGAGCATATGAGAAGGCGATGAAAGAGAACTATTACTCAACAGATGATGCAGCTCTTGTTGAACGATACGGCGGAAAGATAAAAATTATCATGGGGTCATACAAAAATATTAAAATAACCACTCGTGAGGATATATACATTGCAGAAGCACTTTTGGAAACAACTACGGGTTAATGAGGTCATTCCTGCCCCGCATCGAAGTGCGGGATGAACTCCAGCAGAAATCCATGGATTCCGCATCAAGTGCGGAATGACAAACTTGATATCTCACAGATCTGCTTCAGGTTAGTTCATGTTGTTTAGTGGTTAGATATTAGAATTTCGGATTGTGTTTTTTTGTTTAGGATTTCGATATTAGGATTTAGGATTTGGAGCTTATTTATGCGCATAGGAATCGGTTATGACTCTCACCGGCTTGTTACTGGCAGGAGTTTAATGCTCGGTGGAGTAACTATCCCTTTCGAGAAAGGTCTTCTTGGACACTCCGATGGAGATGTCCTGACTCATGCCATTATAGATGCAATAATAGGAGCACTTGGCCTCGGCGATATTGGCAAACACTTCCCTGACACGGATCCAAAATACAAAGATGCCTCAAGTGTTGAGATGCTGAAACATATAGTTAATGTAGCTGCATTAAACGGATTTGAAGTATCTTGGATTGATACTACTGTCGTTGCAGAAAAGCCCAAGCTATTTCCATATATTGAACCCATGAAAAAGGCGATATCACAATCCGGAATCAAACCAGAACTGATCAACATAAAGGCGAAAACAAACGAGGGCATGGGTTTCATCGGCAGTGGTGAAGGCATTGCAGCCTATGCAGTGTGTCTGCTAATAAAAATTTAATATCTTTTTAATATATCCGAAAGGCTTGCAAACTCTTGAATACTCAATG
>JBGPQS010000020.1:0-10150 GCA_041489235.1 Thermodesulfovibrionia bacterium | reverse complement strand
TAAGGCGGACATTTACTGCATATTGAGGTAAACAGAGAAGTCGATAGATATCGATCCCCCCTGTCAGGAAGTACCACAACAATGACACCTTCTTTAAGCTCACTGGATTTTCTGAGGGCTATATTCATTGCAGCACCACTTGACATCCCCACAAATATTCCCTCCTTCACTGCGAGCATCCTTGTCGTATCAAATGCCTCTTCATCATTCACGATATGTCGTTCGTCAAGCTTTGAAGGATCGAAAATTTTCGGCACAATTGACTCTGACATATTCTTTAGGCCCTGTATCCTGTGGTGTACAGAAGGCTCCACACCTATTATTTTTATATCTTTATTAAACTCTTTGAGTCTTCTCCCTACGCCCATGAGCGTGCCTGTAGTCCCCATTCCGGCCACAAAATGAGTAATCTGTCCACCTGTCTGCTCTATGATTTCTTTTCCTGTAGTTTCATAGTGGGCCATTATATTTGCCTCGTTGTCGAACTGATTTGGCATAAAGTACATTCCAGAATCCTCGGAAAGTATCCTGTGGGCTAATCGTATTGCGCCGTCTGTGCTTTCTTCGGACGGGCTCAGTATAAGCTCAGCACCAAATGCCTCAAGAACTCTTCTCCTTTCGATGCTTACACATGCGGGCATAACAAGCTTCACCCTGTATCTTTTCGCTGATGAAACCATCGCAAGCCCTATACCGGTATTTCCTGATGTTGCCTCAAGGATTATCTTCTCTTTTGTGAGCCTTCCATCCCGCTCTGCAGCTTCTATCATGTAAAGGGCTATCCTGTCTTTGACAGAACCTCCTGGATTATTCCCCTCAAGCTTTGCAAAAAGCTTTACCTTGGGGTTAGGGTTTATGCCCTCTATTCTGACAAGCGGGGTATTTCCAATGCACTGAAGTATTCCCATAACAACTAATTATAAATGTGATTCCATCGACTGGTCAAGGTCTCGAAAGGTTAAGATGTTCATTTTACCTAAAAGTATATGCTGATCTTTATATTTCAGGGAAACTTTAAATTGATATAATCTAAACCAAATGTTCAATCAGTATCTTTATTCCAATACCAATCAAAATGAGCCCGCCTACTATTTCTATCTTCTTTTCAAAAAAATGTCCAAATCTATCCCCGATAAAAACACCGAGGAATGATAAAAGAAAGGTGACAACCCCGATGATTACAACCGGCATTGCAATAGAAATATTCAAAAATGAGAGACTCAAACCTACAGCAAGGGCATCAATACTTGTTGCAACCGATAGTACAAATAATACATATACATTCAGAGGGTTATTTTCTTTTGAAGTTGGTTTAGTGGTAATTGATTCATAAATCATTTTACCGCCAACAAAACTCAGGAGCCCAAAGGCAATCCAGTGGTCAACACCCGAAATAAAACTTCGTACGCTCAGCCCTGCTAACCATCCTATTAATGGCATTATTGCCTGGAATGATCCGAAGAATATCGCAATCTTTAAGGCATTATTTACCTTCAGATTTTTTATTGTGAGCCCGCTTGTGATAGATACCGCAAAAGCATCCATAGACAATCCAACTGCGATAAACAAAATTGTAATAATATCCATTAAAACTATTTCCTTTTTTGAGCAGGTTATTCAAATAACATGCGAGTTCAGGAATAAAGTTATGGAATTCAGGACATCCTTTCCACCCTCACACCAAGCTTTATTTCTGCAAGCACCGATGCAACATGTTCACAGCGTTCTCTCGGGCCAGTGTAGCAGATTGCCTCACTTTTTGTATGTGCTTCCCATGCGATTTTTTCCGCTTTATCAGCACTATAACCAGTGGCTTTTACTATTTGATAGATGACTTCATCAAATGTATGCCAGTCATCATTAAGCAGAATCACGTGCCAGGGCTCTATAATAAACCTTGCTGTTTCTTCTGCCTCAGAAATCTTTGTTGCGTTATCCATGAAAAATTATACCACAAGGCTGACTTAAGACAATATGTATGTATGCATATGTTAGAATGTTATAAAGAGGATTTTATGAGGCTATTTTATGTCGCAGATTAAGATTCTTCCACACGATTTAAGGAATAAGATTGCTGCAGGTGAGGTCATCGAAAGACCTGCCTCAGTGGTAAAAGAGCTGATTGAGAATTCGATTGATGCAGGAAGTACAGATATAAAGATAGAAGTCCTGTATGGTGGTAAACGGCTCATCAGGGTCTCGGACAACGGTACAGGTATGGATAAGGAGGACGCATTTCTCTGCTTCGAAAGATATGCAACCAGCAAGCTCTTCAGTGAAGAGGACCTCTTCAACATAAGGACAATGGGATTTAGAGGTGAAGCCCTTTCATCCATTGCGTCTGTATCAAGGGTTACACTTGTCACCGCACCGAAAGGTATCTCACACGGTGTCTCAATTGAGACACATGGTGGAGAAATAAAGTTGGTTAAGGATGCTCCCTCAATTGGAACAACGGTAGAGGTAAAAGATTTATTTTTTAATACACCTGCGAGGAAGAAATTTCTTAAGAAAAATACTACAGAACTCCTCCATATTATTGACAGGGTCACAGAAGAGGCACTCGCACATTATGAGATTGGTTTCACGTTCATATCGGACAACCACGAGACCATGAGTATACCTTTTGCCTCTGGTATCAGGGAAAGGATTATGCAGATATATGGAGGCGAGTTTCTTGATGGCCTTATAGAAGTGAATGCAGAGACTGAAAATCTCAAGATACAATCTTTTGTATCAAAAGCTGGTAATTTCAGAAACAGCAAGGCTCATCAGTTTCTCTTTATAAACAGGCGGCCGATAAGAGATACTTCAATTGCACATGCAGTATATAAAGCATTTGAAGGAATACTTCCTCATGACAGACATCCTGTCTTTTTTCTTTTTCTTAATATCGAACCGGGAAAAGTAGATTTTAATGTCCATCCGACGAAAAGGGAAGTGAGATTTGAGGATAAAGAATTTATTTATCGTTTTGTATATACCACTATCAGAGATGCAGTGAAAAAAGATCGAATTGAGTATGCAGTACAATTTACAGAAGTTCCCCCAGCAGATTCATTAAGACATTTTCTCTTTCCTTCTGATTCTCCCCCTCTTCCATCCTCTCCCCCTTATGGGTCTGTAATATCAGAACATCTCGATTTTGCATATACACACTATCTGCCTTTTATGTATCTTGGTGATTCATTCATTGCCATTTCAGGTAAAGGCGGCCTTACACTCATAGACCACCATGCTGCCCACGAGAGAATTCTCTATGAAAAATTTCTCAAGGGAATACATATCAATTCATCTCAGTTACTCTTTCCAAAACAGGTGAAGCTATCTCATAAAGAACACAAGATAATCATTGAAAATAGTTCAGTACTCAGGGATTTTGGAATAGACCTGGATGATTTCGGACATGATACCGTTATCGTTCATTCACTCCCTGATGCGTTAAAAGAAGCTGATATAAGAGGCATCCTCTCTGATAGTGCATCATACCTCATCGAAGGAATTTCTCCGGATACATCAATGAGAGAGATCCTCGCAGCAAAAATTGCATGTCATAAATCGGTACGTGGCAAAATAATACTCAATCAAGAGGAGATTTCTCAATTACTCTCTGACCTTGAGGATTGCGATAATCCTGACAGTTGCCCTCATGGCAGACCAACAAGAATTTTCTTTTCTTTAAATGAGATGAAAAAGATGTTTAAAAGAAAATAAGATTTTTATCTTAAATGATTATGGAATAGGTTAAACTTGCTTGATTATTGACACCCTATGCTAATTATGATATTTTTAAAGACACACAATGCCAGATAAAACAGTTATAATAAAAGATGCCCAACGATTTCTCGCAAGGGGTCTTATAGATAAAGCGATTGCTGAATGGGAAAAATTATTAAAAGAATATCCTGACGGCACTATCTATAATACCATCGGCGATTTGTACCTTAAGAAGGGCGACGATAAAAATGCAACAGATTCATTCCATAAGGCTGCTGATTTTTTTCGGAGTGAAGGATTTTCTCATAAGTCATTAGCGCTCTATAAAAAAATACTCAATATAAATCCCTTAGATTCCCATGCTCTTTTTTCTATTGGTGAACTGAATGAAGGTAAGGGACTTATTACAGATGCGATAAAATATTATCTCGCTGCAGCTGATAGTCTTTCAAAAGAAGGTAAAAAGGAGAAGCTTCTCGAAATATACGGGAAGATACTTGCTGTTTCTCCGTCTAATATCCCTCTCAGAAACAAGATAGCAGAAATATATGTGAAGGAAGGCCTCGTGTCAGAAGCAGCAAAGCAACACCTTCATATCGCAAGGCTTTACGATGAAAAGGGAGATTTTGAAAAATCAATTACATACTATCAGAAAGTCCTTGATGCCCAGCCTTTACACAGAGATGCAATCCTGGAAATAAATGATCTCTATGAGAAGACAGGCAATCTTGAACAGGCCATCGAACAGATTAAAGAGGCTTCTACACTGTTTCCTCAAGATACTGATATCCATCTCAGGTGTGCACATTTGTATATAATGGGGGGGATACTTGCTGAAGCAAAGGAATGTCTCAGAAAAGTCATCGAAATAGAACCTGCCCAAATAAAGGCGCGGAAGCTCCTTGGAGATATCTATATAAAAGAAGGCAAAAGAGATAAAGCATGGAAAGAGTATCTTCCCATCTTTGATAAGATGATACTCGATGTGAAATATGATGATGCCATAAGGCTCCTTGAATCTTTCAAGGATATAGACCCGGTTGAGACTGGAAAGAGACTCGTTTCACTCTATAAACAGCTCGGAGAGAATCTTCAAGCAGCTCATGAACTTGTTTCTCTCGGTGATGTACTTGCAGCAAAGGGTATGCAAAAGGAAGCGCTTTACTTCTATAAGGAGGCGCTTGAGATAACACCCGATGATGATTCACTCATCTCTAAAGCAGTTGAACTTGAAAAGGAAGTTGGTCTTGAACATTTTAAGATAGAAGGTGAGAAAACTGTTGATGAGATTCTTGCAGAGGCAGACATTTTCATCAGATATGGTCTTTATGAAGATGCAAGGGATATCCTTGAAGATCTCAGACAGAGAGAACCAGAAAACATAGATCTTCATTTAATGCTGAAGTCCTTATACATTACTATGGATAACAAAGAGCAAGCAGTCACAGAATGCCTTGAACTATCAGAGCTTTACGGGAAAGCTGGTGATGTTGGGAGTCATGACCAGATTATCAAAGAGGCTTATGAACTATATCCTGAAGACCAAAGACTTATCGAAAGAAAAGTAACACCTCTTCCTGAAGAGGCAGTTTCAGTCCCATCCCCTGAGGTGTTTGCAATAGAAGATTACAGTGAAGAGATTGCAGAGGCAGATTTTTATTACAAACAGGGGCTCATGGATGAGGCCAGAGGTATTTTGGAAAGATTGCAGAACCTCTTTCCTGAAAACGAAGAAATTAAGCAGAAGCTCTCTTCACTTGGCCAGCCAGCAGAAGAAGTTGCAAAGAGAGAAGTCGTAGAAGAAGAACCGTATGAAGAATTTGCCCTGCCAGAAAGTGAGACATTAGAAGCACAGAATATACAAGAACCTGCACTCGACAGTGATGTCCTCGACATATTCAATGAATTCAAAAAGGGGCTTGAGAAAGAGCTCGAAGCGGAAGATTATGAAACACATTACAACCTCGGCATCGCTTATAAGGAGCTGGGACTTATAGATGACGCAATAAGAGAATTTCAGACATCACGTAATGACCCGAAGAGTTTTATTCAATCATCCAGCATGCTCGGTATATGTTATATGGAAAAAGGTGTGTATCCCCTCGCGGTAGACGTCCTCATCCGTGTTCTTGAAAAGATGGAAAATCAAGGAGAGTCTTACTGGGCAATGAAATACGATCTCGCAGAGGCTTACGAAAAGAACGGCAATATTCAGGAAGCACTTGATGCATACACTGAGGTTTATGGATGGAATTCCAAATTTCGAGCTGTTTCTGATAAGATATCCCAGGTTAGAGCAAAATTGCCAAAAGATGCTGAACAGGGCAAACCAAGAGAGAGGAAGGACAGGGTATCATACTTATAGATATGCCTTATACGCTGGCAAGCAGAAAAACTATAATAATACATGGATTATTTAGAATATTACAGTCTTAAAGAACATCCATTCTCAAACGTAGTTGACGGCAGGTTTTATTACAACAGCCCACAACATTCAAATGCCCTCGTCAAACTGAAGTATGCTGTAGACACAAGAAAAGGTCTTGTTGTGGTGATTGGCGACATCGGGACAGGGAAGACAACACTCGCGAGAAGGTTTCTTGAGAATCTTGATGAAGACATATATGAGGCAGCCCTCCTTGTAGTAGTTCATGCTTCTGTCAGTTCAGAGTGGCTCTTTAGAAAATTTGCAATTCAGCTTGGCGTGAAGGATTTAAATGAGGATAAAATAGAACTTCTTACCCATATTTACAAGAGACTTAAGGAGATAGACGAGAATGGGAAAAAGGCAGTCGTGATGATTGATGAGGTCCAGATGTTGAATTCGAGGGAAATCATGGAGGAGTTCAGAGGCCTCTTGAATATGGAAGTACCAGAAGGGAAAATGGTCAATTTTGTCTTTTTTGGTTTGCCTGAGTTCGAGGATATCCTTTCTCTGGATGAACCACTCAAGCAGAGGATTGCGGTGAAAATCAAGCTTAAGGCATTCTCTGAAGAAGACACAAGAAATTACATAAACCACAGGCTCATGATTGCAGGATGTAATAAGGAAATATTTACAGAAGAGGCATTGAGACTTATATACCAATATTCAAATGGTATTCCCAGACTAATAAACACAGTCTGCGATAATGCACTCCTTGAGGGTTACTTGTTTAAATCAAACGTCATAGATAATCTCACGATAAAAACTGTAGCAGTTGACCTCGATTTAGACAGAACCGTTAAATAATATTTCTTTAATCTTTAATGTGACAAAATAGTGAGAGAGTTCTATCCTTATTTTTAATGGATACCATATATCGCCTACCTTTTCCGGATTTTCATAAGAGATAGTAATATCTCTGCCATCTTCAAGGGTAATTATCTGCTTTAGAGGAAGCATTGTTTTTCCATCTATCCATATTTTTCTGGAAGGATTTCGAAGAAGATACATGCCATCTTTTTCAGCAACTTCAAAGTCATTTATATCCCACCAGAAAAGACAGTCCCGCAAGCCATAGGTGAGAATTGTACTTTTACCTCTGTCAAGCCGCGGTACACTTTTTATAATGCCATCTTCAGAGGTAAGTTCGAGCGCAAGAAAACCAAAAGAGTACACACGAAGATTGAGATTACCGTTTCTGGATATATTCAGCACCCCGTCACCTCTCATCTCGGTATCATCTTTTTCAAAGACTATGGAAAACGTGGTGTCTATTGATGAAATAGTATTCCTTGAGTTGAGTACGTCCCTTACATCAACGCCTTCGTATACAGGCATCTCGACACGCGGTGTGACGCAGGACAATAAAAAAAACAGAGTACTAAGTAATAACAGTCTCCAGAAAATCTTCAACATTTCTTACCCCTATTATCTCTAACCCGAGATTATTTTTAAGCTTTTCTGAGTTACTGAGAGGTATAACTGCTCGCTTAAATCCTATCTTTGACGCTTCCTTTAACCGTACTTCTGCCTGTGTCACTGCCCTAATCTCACCCGAGAGTCCTACCTCACCGAATACAAAGATTTTTGGATCTATGGGTTTATCTTTCAGAGAGGAAACTATTGTTGCAATGATGCCGAGGTCAACAGCAGGCTCAATGATCCTGAGCCCTCCGACCACATTCACAAATATATCCGCTCCCCCAAGATGAAGTCCTGCCCTCTTTTCAAGAACTGCAACAAGCAAATTCACCCTGTTAAAGTCAACACCTATGGTTGTCCTTCGGGGCATTCCGAAATTGGTCTGAGACACAAGCGACTGAATCTCCACCATCAATGGCCTGGTACCTTCAAGACTCGCAACAACTGTTGAGCCTGAAACATTCAAAGGCCTTTCAAGGAGAAAAAGCTCAGAGGGGTTTTCTACTTCTATAAGACCTGAATCGGACATCTCGAAGATACCTATCTCATTCGTTGAGCCAAAGCGATTTTTTATAGTCCTCAGGATGCGGTATGAATAGCCCCTGTCACCCTCAAAATAAAGAACCGTATCCACAATATGTTCAAGTACACGCGGGCCTGCAATCGCCCCTTCTTTGGTGACATGGCCGACAAGAAAAACTGGGATGTCTGACCTCTTTGCAAAGAGCATTAATTTTGCAGCACAGTCCCTCACCTGACTCACAGAACCAGGTGCTGACATCAAATCTTCCATATACATGGTCTGTATTGAATCGACAACCATCGCCTTCGGAGAAAGCTTCAATGCAGTATCAATAATGACCTCGAGTGAGGTCTCTGAAAGTAAGATTATCTCATTTGAATCTATTGAGAGTCTTTCTGCCCTTATTTTTATCTGCTCAGGAGATTCTTCACCCGAGATATAAAGTACCTTCCCGTATTTTTTTGAAAGACCTGAGAAAGCCTGTAAGAGCAATGTGGATTTGCCTATGCCGGGATCTCCCCCAACGAGTATTACTGAACCTGCAATAACGCCACCTCCAAGAACTCTATCGAGTTCTTTCATGCCTGTCGATGTTCTCTGTTCATATCCGCTTTTGATTGAGCTCAGAGGCTGTGGCTCAGTTTTTCCTATGTGGATAGAGAGTGATGAATGGCGTGAAACAGGCTCTTTCCTTTCTTCAACAAGGGTATCCCATGCCCCGCAGTCTGGGCATTTACCGAGCCACTTTGGGTTTGTATAACCGCATGCCTGACACTGATAAAAAGTTTTTATTTTAGCCATGGTTTCACTGTAACGAACTATTATTTCAAATGGTATTTAGTTTGCTATTTCTATGATTCTAATTATAGCAGAAGTACATAACTGTGTATAATAAGAAACTGCTTTTATTTGTTATTTAAAGATAAAGTTTATTCTAACAGGCAAAGGTAAAGATTATCATGAACTTAGAAGAAAAGAGGAAAAAACTCCGGGAATTATATGATCAGTACGAAAGGGAGGTTGCCGAATTCAAAAAGGCAGCGGCTTGTGAGATTAGGTGTGCAGACTGCTGTATAGATGTGGGAAACATTGATATCACTACCCTTGAAGGCATTATTATTTATGAACAGATAGCCTCTTTTGAAGAACAGATTCACACTGAGATAAAAAATAGATTAGCAAAAAATAAAGCAGAAAGAGAGGAGAAAAAACTTTCTCGCTGTGCTTTTCTCAATGAAGATAAACTGTGCATTATTTATGATATTCGTCCTTTTAGTTGCAGACAGCTCTATTCAGTAAAGAGATGTGATGGTGCATCACCAACCATTCATCGTCAGGCAGTGGAGATAGGCAGACAGATAAGAGAAAAGATACAGCAACTTGACGCTGCAGGATATTCCGGGCATATCAGTTATATTCTCTATTTGTTGGATAAGGAAAGTTTCAGGAAACGCTATCTTTCAGGTAAATCTGATCCAAAAAGAATATTTGATTTTGGGCGAAGTCACGGGATACTGATCAACCGTTTCTTGAATAAATAAAGGAATTACAATGAGTAGTCTCTTTCAGACGAGATCTGTCCTATATAAATTAGTATCCAAAATCTCTGGTATAATAAATACACAAGCACTATAACAGCTTCAGCTTGATGGGAGGAAAGAATTATGAAGTTCACACGTATTACTATAGACCCAGATAAAATGGGAGGAGCACCCTGCATTAGAGGGTTACGGATACCGGTAGCAACAATTGTTGGCATGGTAGCCAATGGCATGACGGGAAAAGAGATTCTCGATGCCTATCCTGATATTGAACCTGAGGATATTCGTGAGGCATTGCTCTATGCAGCAGAGGCTGTTAAAGAACGCCAGATACCGCTTGTTCTTGCATGAAGTTTCTTATTGATAATGCCCTTTCCCCTATAATTGCACAGGGATTAAGAAAAGCAGGTTTTGAAGCTATCCATGTCAGAGATATCGGCATGCATTCTGCTCATGATTCAGTTATCTTTGAATCTGCCTCAAAAAATGAGCAAATAATCATATCCGCTGATACCGATTTTG
>JBGPQS010000019.1:0-10503 GCA_041489235.1 Thermodesulfovibrionia bacterium | reverse complement strand
TTGCGATTATCTCCACCCCTCGCTGAGGTATTGTAATTCAATTTACAAAAAAGATGACTAATGGGGTCTGCCCTTGAATTAACTTAACCAAGGTATCGTATAAAAATCTTCTATGGTCTTCCCTGATTAATCAGAGTTCTAAATAACGGTAAAATTTCTATTGACATGTAATCCTTTTTTCCTTTATATTGAACAAAGGTTCATATGAACAGACGTTCAGGTATAGAGTCCAGAAAGAGAATCCTTGATGCTGCAATGGTTATTTTCTCAAGGCACGGTTATTCGAAGGCAAGCATAAGGGAGATCGCTAAAGTCGCAGGGATAAGCGTGGGCGGTGTATATCTTTATTTCAAAAATAAAGAGGAACTCTACCAGAGTTTTATCAAAAACGGTATGGATAACGTGAGACAGAAGACAGAGATGATCGCCGAATCAACAAAATCACCTACCAGGACTCTCTGCGATTTTCTCGAGATATATCTCGATATCGGGATAAATCATAAAGAATTTATTCTTGTACATATAAGAGAACTGGGATTTACATTTGCCCTTGAGCAAAAAAGGCAATTTTTTAAAAACCAGATAAGATTAGTTGAGAAGATCATTGATAGGGGGATTCAAACCGGTGAATTCAGGAAATGTAATGTGAAGGAGGTAGCGAAGATTATTATGGGAACACTCAGGGGGGTTATGCTGTCAATGGCTTTGGATAAAGATGTAAATGTGACATCAGAGGGATTGAATGATCTCATACTCAACGGTCTTTTAAGGAATAGACAATAAATAGCAGTCAAAAGACTATAAGAAAAGGAAAAAAGGTGAAGAGAATAGTTTTCATTCTGCTCATAGCGGTTTTATCTACAAGTAGTGCATATGCAGCGGAATACAGCCTTGACGACCTCTACAAAATTGCCCTTGACCGCTCAGAGCGGATCAAGATATCGGAGGAAGACCTTTACATTGCAGAAAGAGGCAAAGACAAAGCTACTGCAGCATTACTCCCTACTGTTTCTGCCTTTAGCGATTATACGAAATATAATAAGAAAAAATTCGGCTCTGCAAATTCTCTTATTCAGCCGGAGAGTTCTACATCATGGGGAGTGAGGCTTGACCAATCACTTTCATTAAGCGGCAGGGAAATTACTGGATTTAAGATATCGAAAGAAAACATCGAAAAGAGTAAATATGACCTTTATGCAGTAAAAGAAAACTATCTTTTTACTGTTTCTTCTGCCTATTATGATGTCCTGAAAGCGAAAAAAAACCTTGATATTGCCCGTGCGAATACTGAGAGGCTTACCAAATACAGGGACGCTGCATCGACAAGACTCAAGCTTGGTGAAGTCACGAAGACTGACCTCCTGCGGGCACAGGCTGAGTTATCCGGATCACAATCGGAAGTAGTGCGTGCAGAAAACGGGTTAAAGCTCGCAAAGGCAATGCTTGCAAGGCTTGTTGGATTAAGGGGAGATTATGACATTAAAGCAGCTGATTTCAAAAAAGAAACCCTTGAAGAATTTGCACTGGGTTCTTTGGTAGAGAAGGCTATCACAGAGAGAGCAGAATTAAAATCTTTTAATCTTCAAAAAAGTATTGCTGAAGAACAGGTTACATTTGCAAAAGGAGCCTACTGGCCAACTCTTTCCATCCAGGGTGTGTATGCAAGGGCAGATGAGAGTCCTGCAACAGCTTCTCTCGTTAAAGAAGACATTTTCGGCGTACTGAGCCTGACTTTTCCATTTTTTGAGGGAGGCCTTCGAAAGGCAGAAGTGAGAGAGACAGAAGCTAAGCAAAGGCAGGCAGAGTTAGCATTTGAGGACTTAAAGAAGTCTATTACTGTTGAAGTAGAAAGTGCGTATCTTGATTTCATGACACAAAAGGATGTGCTCAAATCTCTCGAGGATCAGCTTAAGTTTGCAAGAGAAAATTTTAATTCTGTCTCAAAGCAGTATGCATTCGGCCTGGCCAATAGTATAGATGTGATAGATTCTAATACGCTTCTTGTTACTGCAGAGAGGCAATTTACCGATGCACACTATAACTATCAGCTCTCTATTTTGAAGGTGGAAAAGACAACGGGAACACTTTTGAAGACAGTCATTAGTCAACAGTCCAAAGTCATAAGTCAAAACATACATGAAAAAGAAGGAGAACAAAAGCTTGAAAAAGATTAAGTCTCTGTCGAAAAAATTCATCATATTGATTTTGATTATTTTCATTCCTCTCCTTTTTGGATGTAAGAAAAAAGAAGTAAAGACAAATCCTGAAAAGGTTGTTAATGTGAAAGTGCAGCCTGCTGAGAAAAGGTCTCTCAGGCCTTTTGTAGAAACTATCGGTACATTGAATCCCAACGAGGAGGTTATTATTAGTGCTGAAGTGGATGGGATTTTACGAGAAGTGAAAGTTGATGAAGGAACAATGGTTTCGAAGGGAACGGTCCTGGCAATAATTGATGATACAGATTACGGTCTTGAGGCGAGAAAAAATGAGGCAGCGATAAAGCAAGCAGAAGCTACCCTTGCAAACACCAAACTGGAATATAATCGAAAAGAATCCCTTTATAAAGAAGAGCTTGTGACAAAACAACAATTTGATGATGTATCAACAAGGCTCGCCCTTGCAGATGCAGAGGTGGACAGGGCAAAGGCAGTACTTTCTCTTGCGAGGGAAAAACTCAAAAAGACGAGGATATATTCTCCTCTTACAGGTGTCATAAAGAGTAGAAAGGTTTCAGCAGGCGACTATGTGAAGAATGGCACTAACCTCTTTATAGTTATCCAGAATAATCCTCTTAAGCTTAATTTTACTGTTACAGAAAAGGATGTGGGTAAGCTGAAAATCGGTCAGGATGTTGTCTTGAAAGTAGATCCTCTTCTTGATAGGGAGTTTACAGGTAAAGTGACAATTATCTATCCCAGTCTTGAGGAGAAGACAAGGACATTGCAGGTTGAGGCGATTGTGCCAAATTCTCATGGACTGTTAAAGCCAGGCCTCTTTGCACATGTCATACTTTACACAAGTACTGATAGGGAAACCATCCTTGTACCTATTACGTCACTCCTTTATGAAAGTGAGAAGATAAAAGTTTTTTTGGTAGAAGGGGACAGGGCAAAAGAGAGTTTTGTGAAAACAGGAAATAAATATGGTGAGATGATGGAGATAGTGGAAGGTGTAAAAGAAGGCGATCAGGTTGTTGTCACAGGTCAGCAGAATCTTTTTGAGAAGGTAAAGGTTCAAATACAGTCGGCGACAAAAAGTCAGGAGTCAGGAGTCGAGAGTCAAGAGTCAAAAACAGAAAAGAAATAATATGTCTAAAATTAAACGATTTGAAGATATAAAAGCATGGAAGGAAGCAAGAGCTTTGGTAGGTTTTCTTAAGTATTTGACTGCTGATTATGGACTAAGGACTAATTCATATGTGGTTAGCAAACACATCCATTAAACGACCAGTATTTGCAACGATGGTTATCCTCGGACTTGTTGTCCTTGGTGTTGTCAGCTATCCAAACATTGGTGTTGACCTTTTCCCGAAGGTTGATTTCCCCATAGTGAACATCAATACGACGCTTAAAGGTGCTGATCCTGAGTTTATGGACATTGATGTAACAGATAAGATCGAGGAGGCTATTAATACTATCAATGGCGTGAAAACTATCACCTCCATGAGCATTGAAGGTATTTCACTTGTCACCGTTGAATTTGTCCTTGAAAGGGATATTGACCTTGCAGTTCAGGATGTAAGAGAGAAGATTTCAATTATAAGGAAAAAGCTCCCTACTGATATTGATGAACCTGTCATAGAAAAAGTTGACCCTGATGCGACTCCTGTCTTGTGGTTAAATCTCGCAGGAGAAAAATCTGTTAGAGAACTTTCGACCTATGCTGATGAAGTGTTAAAGGAGCAGCTACAGAAGATAACCGATGTCGGTGCCATCAGGCTGGCAGGGCTCAGGCTAAGACAGGTGAGAATATGGCTCGATGCTCACAGGCTCAGGGCACACCAGATAACTGCCCAGGATGTATTGCTGGCGTTGCAGCGTGAAAATGTTGAACTGCCTGGTGGAAGGATTGAAAGCAATACAAAGGAATATTCAATAAAAGTAAAAGGTGAATTCCCAAGGGTTCAGGATTTCAATGACCTCATTGTTGCATATCATAATAACGCACCAGTCAGGGTCAGAGACGTTGGCAGGGCTGAGGATGGAATGGAAGAGAAGCGCTCTATTGTGAGGTTCAACGGCGTGACAGCTGTGGGGTTAGGAATACAGAAACAGTCAGGAACAAACACGGTTGAAGTTATCGACAGAGTAAAAAAGGAACTTATAAATATAAGGAAGAACCTTCCACCCGGGATGAGACTCGATATAAGTTTTGACCAGTCAGACTTCATCAAACGCTCTATCAATGAAGTTCAGCACCATCTCATCTATGGAGGATTTTTTGCAACGCTGGCTGTCCTCCTCTTTCTCAAAAGTGTAAGGGTAACCCTGATCAGCGCTTTGGCAATTCCTACATCAATAATTGCGACCTTTGCTATCATGAATGCCTTTAATTTTACGTTTAACAACATGACTATGCTCGGCCTGTCACTCTGCATCGGCATTCTCATCGATGACGCGATTATCGTCATAGAGAATATTTACAGGCATATGGAGGAAGGTATGTCACCGCGGGAAGCAGCATCTTTTGCAACCTCGGAGATCGGTCGTGCGGTTATGGCAACGACGTTTGCGATTGTGGCAATATTCCTTCCTGTTGCATTCATGAAAGGGATTATCGGCAGGTTCTTCCTGCAGTTTGCGCTTACTGTTGTTTTTGCAATACTGGTGTCCCTTTTTATTTCTTTTACCCTGACACCAATGCTCGCATCAAGATACCTCAAAATAGCAAACAGGATTCAGGATTCAGGATCCAGCAAAGAAGGGAAAAAGAAATTTATATCTGCTGTTTCAGATAGGCTTGAAAAATGGTATAAAGAAACAGAGGAAATTTACAGAAAGTTACTAAGCATTGCCCTTTCTCACAGGGCTCTTGTGTTGATTCTGGCAACAGGCATTTTTATTTTGAGCCTCTTTATGACAAGGTTCCTTGGAAAAGAATTTGTTCCATCAGAAGACCAGAGCAGGTTTATCGTCCGATTAGAAGCGCCTGTAGATTATTCCGTTGATGAGATAGACAGGATGTTCAAGAAAGCAGAGGATTATGTGAGGAGTATTCCTGAAGTGAAGACTGTCTTTTATGTACAGGGTTTTGGTCGGGTAGCAGAGGTCAATAAGGCTCGTTTGATTACCGGGCTTGTTCCAAAGTCAGACAGGAAAAGGATTCAACAGCAGATCATGGCAGATATAAGGAAAAAGCTTAGACAACAAATTCCCGGACTCAAGGCCACATCAGAGGACGTCTCGTTAATTGGCGGTGGCCAGAGGAACGTGCCCATCCAGTACAGCATAAGGGGTACTGACCTGAAAGGTCTGGATACATATACTCGTGAGATTTCTGACCAGTTTTCTAAAATTCCCGGTATAGTTGATATTGACACCTCTCTTGAAACTGGGAAGCCGGAGGTTCGTGTATTTATAGACAGGGACAAAGCATCAGATCTCAATGTGGATATCGCATCGGTTGCTGAGACAATAAACTTCCTTATTGGCGGTGAGGTAGATGTGACAAAGTACAAGGATATTGCAAAAGGGAGAAGATACGATGTCAGGGTCAGGCTAAATCCGGAAAACAGAATGAATCCCGATGACATAGGAAAGCTCTACGTGAGGTCAAAGGATGGACGGCTTGTAGAAATCTCGAATATTGTTCGTGTTCAGGAGGCAGGTGGACCAAGTGTTATAAACAGAGTTGACAGGCAAAGGGCAATCACACTCTTTGCGAACCTTGAAAAGAAACCTTTAGGTGAGGCGAAGGGAGAGCTTGACAGCATCTCAGCTAAGGTGCTTCCACCTGATTATTCAGGAAGACATAAAGGTATGGCTGATGTTATGGAAGAATCATTTGGCTATCTGATGTTTGCCCTTATCCTCGGGGTCATCATGGCTTATATGGTTCTTGCATCCCAATTCGAAAGTTTTATCCACCCGTTTATTGTATTGCTTTCCATGCCCCTTTCATTTATCGGTGCTTTTGGTGCACTTCTCATAACAGGGAAAACACTCAATATCTTTAGCGTAATTGGTCTTATCCTCCTTATGGGTCTTGTAAAAAAGAATGCAATCCTTCTCGTGGACTACACCAATACACTCATGGCCAGGGGAATGGAAAGGAAGGAAGCAATACTTCAGGCTGGACCGGTCAGGCTCAGACCAATTTTAATGACCACTTTTGCCATGGTCTTTGGAATGTTGCCTGTTGCTATAGGTATTGGAGAAGGAGCTGAAACCCGATCGCCCATGGGTATTGCTGTCATTGGAGGTTTGCTCACCTCACTTTTTTTGACCCTTGTTGTTGTGCCTGTGGCATATGATGTGCTTGATGAGTTACAGGCACGATTTAAGAAAAGCCCTAAACCTGTGAAACGAGGATCAGAAATCAAGGGGGAGATAGCGTGAAGATGGTTCTTATAGCATATTGTGAGGCTGCTGATTATGAGGTCATTGCTGCGATAAAAGAGGCAGGAATTAAAGGCTATACAAAATTTACCGAGGTTCTTGGTGAAGGCACTGAAACACAGCCCCGTCTTGGGACCCAATGCTGGCCTGGAAAAAACAATTTCCTTGCCATTGCGGTTGAAGAAAAAGAGTTGAATCCTTTGATTTCAACAATTAAAAAGTTGAAACAAAGACATCCCAAGGCAGGGATTAAGGTATTTATCACACCGATAGATGAGGTTATTTAGAAAGATTCCACCAACCATTATATGAAGATATATCAAAATATCAATAAAAATGATTTTTGCACTATCTCTGCAATTTGAAGGCAGCAATTTTAATAACACATTAAAAATTTGCATGAAGCAATTCTGGAATTGACAATATGATTAATTTTGGCTAAAGTTTTAAAAAGTGTGGGGGTGGAAAGGGGACTATTTAATAACTTTGTATGAGGAATGAAAGAAAGGGAGGGATAACATGAATATCGCAGAGCGTGTGAAGAAAATTTTGTTACAACCTAAATCCGAGTGGCAGATTATCGCTACAGAAAAAATGACGGTAGCAGAATTATACAAGAGTTATATCGTCCTGTTGGCAGCAATCGGCCCGATCGCATCAATTATAGGTATGTCAATAGTTGGTGTGAGCATGCCTTTTGTAGGGACATACCGTGTGCCACTAAGTACATCAATTTCTCATGCAGTGGTAAGCTATGCATTGACCCTTGTCGGTGTTTATGTATTGTCGTTAATTATTAATGCACTTGCGTCAACTTTTTCTGGTGAGAAAGACAGTATACAGGCACTCAAGGTAGCCGCTTATTCAAGTACTGCTGCATGGTTGGCTGGTATTTTTGCATTGATTCCTATGTTGAGCTTGTTGGGATTAGTGGGGCTTTATAGCTTGTATCTGCTTTATCTTGGTCTACCAGCGCTGATGAAAGCTCCGCAAGAAAAGGCGGTGATTTACACAGTAGTGGTAGTAATAAGTGCAATAGTTATCTTTTTCATAGTCGGTGTAATCAGCAATGCATTTATCAGTATCCCCGGTTCTTCCATGCATATGCCTGGAGTGCCCGGCATACGATAAGAAATATAATCATAAAAGCTATTGTGTCTATACGCACTTTGGCTTATGACATGACAATGGAGCTTCTGAAGGGGTCTGAAAAGACGATAATATGAAATGAATCTCTTTTTGCTCGTATTTTTTCTGCTTTATAGTGCTCTCCATCTCTATGCTTTTCTTAAGGCAAAGGCTGCGTTCCATTTTAGTAATAAAATGAGCAGTTGTCTGTTACTCATAATGGTAATAATGATCTTTACACCTGTAATTGTTCGTTTTTCTGAAAAACATGGATTTGAGCTTTTTGCCCGAATGATGTCGTACATAGGATATACATGGATGGGAATCATGTTTTTATTTTTCTCTTCCTCTCTTATGATCGATCTGTATCATTTTCTTGTATACATAAGTAGCCTGTTAGTGAAAAGAGACCTTATCGCATTTATCCCTTCAGCAAGGTTTTCTTTTTTCGTACCTCTTCTGCTTTCAATGGTGATTTGTGTATATGGTTATTTTGAGGCATGGAATATTCACACCGAGAAAGTATTGATCAAGACTGCTAAAATTCCTGAAGCAGTTGGCAGGCTGAGGATAGTGCAAATTTCAGATGTCCATATAGGTCTTATTATCAGAGAAGGGAAATTAAAAAAAGTTATCGAGGAAGTAAAAAAGGCAGAACCTGACATCCTGGTATCCACTGGTGACCTTGTCGATGGACAGATTAATAAGATTGGAGAACTTTCAAAACTTCTTGAGGATGTTAATCCACGATACGGTAAATTTGCCATAACAGGAAATCATGAGTTTTATGCTGGTCTTGACCAGGCAATAGATTTTACAGAGAAAGCAGGTTTTACCGTTTTGAGAGGAAAGGGAGTGAATGTTTCTGATATGATTACTATTGTTGGTGTGGATGACCCGGTTGGAAAGGGATATAACCTTTTTAAAGATGTCTCAGAGAAGGAGTTGCTCTCTGAGCATGCAGGTGGAAAGTTTACCTTATTGCTCAAACACAGACCTATTGTGGATAAAGATGCTCTTGGACTTTTTGACTTACAGCTTTCAGGACATGTGCATAAAGGACAGATCTTCCCTTTCAGTCTCATCACACGTCTGTATTACCGGTATACTACTGATTCAGGAAAGTTAAGGCTTCTTGATAATTCATATCTTTATGTATCCCGAGGTTCAGGTACATGGGGTCCTCCTATTCGTTTTCTGTCACCTCCTGAGGTGACAGTGATCGAACTTGTGAGACCATGAAAATAAAAGAACTTATAAGTGAGCTTCAGGATTTCTATCTGCTTTCTGCCCGCGGGCTTTTAGGCGTGGTGAAGAAACCATTTTATTTGAAAGATATGATTGAGCAGATGGACTATGCGGGTGCGGGTTCGTTTGTAATAATCTTTCTTGTTTCTATTTTTACCGGGATGGCTCTTTCACTTCAGCTCTCTGCTGAGCTTTCAAGTCTTGGGCTTAAGATGTACACAGGGAAGGTTGTCGGCATCTCCATTATCAGGGAAATAGGCCCTGTAACTGCTGCACTCGTCTACGCAGGACGAGTTGGTTCAGGGATAGCATCTGAATTGGGTTCCATGATTCTCGGACATCAAATAGATTCCCTGAGGGTTTTTGGTGTAGACCCGATGAAAAAGCTTGTGACACCAAGGATACTGAGTTCCATTATCATGCTCCCGGCACTTACCATTATAGGCGATGTTGTTTCTCTTTGTGGCGGATATTACATCGCGGTATTTGTGAGCCATCAAAGTGGCACTTTTTACTGGAGTTCTATTCGTGATGTGTTAACCTTTGAAAATGTGTTTGCAGGTTCTGTGAAGCCTTTTATCTTTGGTTATCTGATAGCGTGCATAAGTTGTTATACGGGTCTATCTACAAAAGGTGGCTCAAAAGGTCTTCGAAAGTCAACGACAAGGGCTGTGGTGGTATCAATTGTCATGATCATCGTTTCTGACTTTATCCTTACACGGATATTGCTTTATGTATTGGGGTTCTCGGTATGATTGTATTTGAGAAGGTCTGGTTTTCCTACGGGATACATCATGTGCTCAAAGACATAAGTTTCACCGTCGGTGAAAACGAAAGAGTAGCCATCCTCGGAGAAAGCGGGGAGGGAAAAACTACCATATTGAAACTCATACTCGGGTTGATAAGACCTGATGCCGGAAAAATAATCATTGATGGTGAAGATATTACGAATAAAACAGAAGACGACTTGAGAGAAGTAAGAATGAAATTCAGCATTGTTTTTCAGGAGGGTGCACTGTTTGATTCTCTGAATGTGAAGGAGAATGTTGCATTTTGTTTGAGGGAATATTCAAAGCTCTCTGAAGACGAGATAGACCATAAAGTGAGAGAATTGCTCAGGATTGTAGGTGTGGAGCATGCTCTAGAACTTATGCCTGATGAACTGAGCGGCGGAATGCACAGGAGAGTTGCGATTGCACGTTCACTGGCAGCATGTGATCCAAAGATGTTTCTCTATGATGAAGCGACAACAGGTCTTGACCCGGTCAATGCGGATATCATATGCAAACTGATCCTCGACTTAAGTAAAAATGGCAGGGGTCTTATTCTCGTTACCCATAAAATATTTGATGCAGTAAAAATAGCAGAGCGGTTTATGTTCCTGAAAGATGGCATAATACTATTTGATGGTGACAAGGAGGAACTTGTACACTCAACCGTTCCTGACATTCAGATATATTTAAATGAAGTAAGTTTTAGCGGTAAAGCAAATAAATCAGGAGGCTGAAATGTTTGACATGAAAAAACAGCTTACATGGTCGAAACTCAAGGTGAGCCTTGTGATAACTCT
>JBGPQS010000018.1:0-10998 GCA_041489235.1 Thermodesulfovibrionia bacterium | reverse complement strand
GGGAGATTGAGGGAGAGTTATTGTTCGAATCAGTAGATGAACAATGGCTTAAAGTCAAAGCGGGTACAAGTGACTTCAGACTCGCATGTCTTCCCCCAGGCGAATTTCCGGCATGGCCATTAATGGAAGATGTTGAAGAGATGACCATCGATGCAGGGATGCTCATGGAGATGATAGAAAAGACAATCTATTCTGCAGGAGAGAGTGATACCAGATATACACTTAACGGGCTCCTGTTTCATACCAGGCCTCAGGATAAGGCACTGAACGTCGTGGGGACAGACGGACACAGGCTTGCAATGATAGTGAAACAGATGGAAAGTGAAATTAAAAACGAGAAGAAGATAATTGTTCCCCGGAAAGCAGTTTCTGAGTTGAGGCGATTTTTAAGTAAAGATGATGAGAAGGTGAAGATCGTGATAGGGAAAAACCACTTACTTTTTGGAGTGGCTGACGTAGAATTTCTGACAAGACTCATAGAAGGAACATATCCCAATTATGAGCATGTTATTCCTCAGGGAAATGAAAAAAAGGTATCGATGAAGAGGGAGACCTTCACGAAAGCACTTCGAAGGGTCTCGGTGATGTCAAGAGAGAGGGCAAATGCCGTAAGGTTTGATTTTGATGAATCCGCCTCAGGCGGGAACCTTATTATCTCGTCGTCAAACCCTGACATTGGAGAGGCAAGGGAAGAAGTTGCTGTGGATTATAAAGGTGAAAAACTTTCAGTGGGATTTAATGCACGGTATCTCCTGGATTCCCTCGGTGTAATGTCATCAGAGAATATTGTCCTTGAGCTTCAGGATCCGCTGAGCCCTGTCCTCATGAGAGAAGAGGGCAACGAAGATTATAGGTGCGTGGTCATGCCGATGAGAATATAAAGATTATAAAGCGTGAACCGTGATGAGTAAGGAGTGCAGAACAAACCCTTAACAATTACAGATTACGCATGACGCATAACGCATTTAAGAAGGAGAGATAAGATTGGAAGATAAAGTGAACGAGAATGATTCATATACTGCCGAAGATATAAAGATACTCAAAGGCCTCGACGCAGTCAGGAAAAGGCCTGCAATGTTCATAGGCTCAACAGGCATAGAAGGGTTGCACCACCTTGTCTATGAAGTAGTTGATAATAGCGTTGATGAATCACTTGCAGGTTATTGTAAGAATGTAGACGTGATTATTCATCACGACGGAAGTTGCACAGTAATAGATGACGGGAGAGGCATACCAACTGATCCCCATCCAGGAGATCCTGAAGGGCGTTCCGCAACAGAGGTTGCGCTCACAGAGTTACACGCAGGGGGAAAATTTGAATCTAAGGCATACAGGATATCAGGTGGATTACATGGAGTTGGCGTATCAGTAGTGAATGCACTTTCAGAATGGCTTGACGTAGAGATAAGACAGAACGGGAATGTCTATCAGCACCATTATGAGAGAGGTGTGCCATCAGGCCCGCTCACTCTAGTGGGAAAGACAAAAAGAAGAGGCACAAAGGTGACATTTAAACCTGACTCCGAGATATTTGAAGTGTTAGATTTCAGTTACGATATCTTATCTCAGAGGCTGAGGGAATTGGCATTTCTTAACAGAGGGCTCAAGATAACTCTCTCAGATGAAAGGACAGAAAAGAATCAGGTATTCCTTTATAGCGGTGGAATTGTATCTTTTGTTGAGCACCTCAATAAAAATAAGACACCAATTCATCTTAAACCCGTGTATATATCCGGTGAAAAAGAAGATGTCATCGTTGAAATAGCCCTCCAGTATAATGATGGCTACACAGAGACAATTTACACCTTTGCGAACAATATCAATACAAAAGAGGGCGGGACTCATCTCATCGGTTTTAAGTCAGCACTGACAAGGACAGTAAATACCTATGCAGTCTCCTCAGGACTGCTGAAAGACGGAAAAGAGTCACTTTCAGGTGATGATATAAGAGAGGGACTTACTACCGTGATTAACGTAAAGCTTCTCTCACCCCAGTTTGAAGGCCAGACAAAGATGAAGCTCGGAAACAGCGAGGTGAAAGGGATAGTAGAATCTATAGTGAATGAGGGTCTTGGCACATATTTCGAGGAAAATCCGTCTGTAGTGAGAAAAATTGTTGAAAAGGCACTCCAGGCATCAAGGGCGAGGGAGGCAGCAAGGAAGGCAAGGGAGTTGACAAGGAGAAAAGGAGTATTTGAAGACACAGGCCTGCCTGGAAAACTTGCAGACTGTTCTGAGAAAGACCCTGCATTGAGTGAGATCTTCATTGTTGAAGGAGATTCTGCAGGTGGATCTGCAAAACAGGGCAGAGACAGACGTACTCAGGCCATACTCCCTCTCAGAGGTAAGATATTAAATGTTGAGAAGGCACGTTTTGACAAGATGCTCAGTTCAGAGGAGATAAAGGTGCTTATAACCGCCCTGGGAACAAGCATAGGACCTGATGATTTTGATATATCAAAAATAAGGTATCATAAGGTTATCCTTATGACAGATGCTGATGTTGACGGCGCGCATATAAGAACATTACTTCTCACCTTTTTTTACCGGCAGATGCCCCAGGTGATAGAAAGGGGATATCTTTATATTGCCCAGCCGCCGCTCTTCAAGGTGAAAAAAGGCAAGACAGAGAAGTATATTCAGAATGAGACAGAGATGCAGGGCATGCTCTTTGAACTTGCTTCAGACGACCTCGAGGTTTCTATAAAGGGACAGGCATTGAGGGGAAAAGCACTTATCACGCATATGAAAAGGCTTTTCAGGTTTGAGCGGCTGACAGAATGGTTTGAGAAGAGAAGAAAAGACCCGGAGCTTTTACGGTTTATCCTTTCAGCAGGTATCAATAAAGACACATTGAAAGACAGTGTTAAGCTCGAAGATTTTTTAAGGATGATAAAAGAAAAGGATCAGAGCATAGCTATAGGTGAAATCCAGCTTGATGAAGAACATCAGACTTACGGGGTTGAGATAAGGAGGCATAATTATAAACTCAACCTGGATACCAATTTCCTTACATCTCCTGAGTTCAGAGAGCTGGTGAATCTTTACAGTATCATAAGGGATCTCGGAGAACCGCCCTATAAGATACAGATTAAAGAAGGAGCAAGAGAGATATCCACAAGCTCAGAGCTTCTTAACGTTGTATATGCAACAGCCAAAAAAGGACTCACCATTCAGAGGTATAAAGGACTTGGAGAAATGAACCCCCATCAACTCTGGGAGACAACAATGGACACTGAAAAAAGGACACTCCTTCAGGTGAACATCCAGGATTCTGTGCAGGCAGACCAGATATTCACCATTCTTATGGGAGATCAGGTAGAACCAAGAAGAGAGTTCATTACTACCCATGCACTGGAGGCAAGGAATATAGATGTATAACCAAAAATTAAAAATAAGGTCAACGACTCGTAGAGAGTCCACAATTTTACATTTTGCAATTTTATTTTTTACTTGTCTTCTCTCGCTTTCACTCATTGCATCTTGCGGGAAGAAAGAAGTGAAAAAGGTTTCGCCGGAATCAACGATAGCGAATGAGGTGTTCGGAATTGCCGAGACGATAAGAAATGCCTATGTAAAAAATGACCGTGCAACTCTCGAAAGAAATTCTACAAAAGAGGGTTATCGAGAACTGATCAGAGCTATGAAAAATTTTGATAGTGTAGATCTCACCTTTACTCCTCGATGGGTTGACATAGAAGATTCAGTAATTCACCTTAATGTTTCGTGGAAAGGCACCTGGGTGGTCAGTGGCAAAAAGACGGAGGAAAGAGGTATGGCAATCTTTGTGCTGGAAGGAAAACCTCCAAAACTTGCCAGGGTATTAAGGGCTAATCCATTCAAACAGCCTGAGTAAAAAAGCATATTCGATCTTCCTGTCTAAAAAGATTGACAAACAGTTTTCTAACAGCTATCTTATAGACATCTGATAGATTGCGAGGCTTTTTTGTTATTTAAAGCATTTGAATGGGATAGAGGCAATGTTGATCATATACTTAGGCATAATGTAGTCCCTGATGAGGTTGAAGAAGCTTGTATAAATAAACCGCATGTCAGGAAGACTGTTGATAAAAGATATCTTGTCTACGGGGTCACTGACCGCGGTAGATACCTTTTCATAGTTGGAATTAATAAAGGGAAAGGTATTTTCAGAACAATAACAGCAAGAGACATGACCGAGAGGGAAAAGGCTCTGTATAAAAGGAGATAGAGGAAATGAAAAAAATACCAAAATTTAAATCGGAAAAAGAAGAAGCAGATTTTTGGGCAGCGCATGATAGCACTGACTACCTATCAGGAACAAAGGAAGTTAAGGTAAAATTTACACGCCCAAAAAAGAAGTTGGTCTCACTCAGGCTTGATGAAAAGACAATCAAGGCATTGAAAAAGATAGCCGACAGTAAAGGATTAGGCTATCTCGAACTCATACGGATGTGGGTTCTTGAGATCCTGAATAAGACAAAAGCTGCTTGACATTAAAAAACAGATCAGCAACTTGCCAGGGTATTAAGGGCTAATCTATTCAAACAGCCTGAGTAAAATAGTATTACCTATATCCCCTTACTTGCGCGCTTCCCGCCGGAGCATAAACGCAAGTCCTACCGCAATAACAAAGCCGGGTATGCTTACCCATAGGGGAACAATCATGCCATTTACGGTGACCTCCCAGCCAAAGAAAAGCCTGAGCAGATGCATAAAGGCAATCAGCGAGAACACGACAAAAGCAATGGTTGTAAAAGGTTTCACCACTTATCTCCTTTTCTACAGATTGTTCTATTAGCCGTTGCGTTACTGAGATTTTCTAAAAGATACAAGATTTCACAATTTTTTAAAGGTGATATTCGAATACATCTCAGGTCTCCTGTCATCAAAAATATTGTTGAGAAAAGTGAGTGATTTGTTTCTCGCCAATTCAGGTTGAATGTCTGCAATCAGTAAAACCTCTTCATCCTCCGGTGCTCTGATGAGAATCTTTCCTTCTGGTGAAGCAATCAGACTTTGTCCTATAAACCTGAGAGATTGTCCCTTTTTTCTTTTTTCTTCTCCAGTCCTGTTTGCAGTTATCGCATACACCTTATTTTCAAGACACCTAATAGGCATGGCTTGTGGGCAATAAGGCAACACAAGATTTGCAGGATGTGCAACTATATCTGCTCCCATAAGAGCAAGGGCTCTCATGGATTCGGGAAAGAACCAGTCAAAACATATCATAATACCTATACGGCCTATCTCGGTATCCCAGACCTTAAATCCTGTGTCACCAGGAATGAAGAAGAGCTTTTCTTCAAAAAAGAGGTGAGTTTTTCGATAGACCCCTATAAATCCATCCGGACCTGTAAGAACAGCACTATTAAAAAATCTTTCTCCATCTTTTTCTGGAAGACCGGCTACGATATAAAAGCCTTTCTGACGAGACAGTTCTGAAAGAAGTTTCGTTGTGTATCCATCCGGTATCTGCTCCGAGAGCTCTGCCACCTCATCTTTTGAGACAAACTGATATCCTGTTGCAAAGAATTCCGGAAGAACAAGGAGGTCTACATTGGCATCTTTTATTGCAGACAGAACCTTTTTCAGGTTTCCGTCTTTGTTTCCAAATACAGGCGCAAATTGATAAAACCCTGCTTTCATCTCATTCCCTTCAAACCGATTTATTACTAATAGAAATATACACTATTTTTAGAAAATTTAGTGCTGGTTATTTCATGAAAACTATTTGTACTTGTATGGCTGATGTCCTAACCCGTTAGAGATTTTCTATTGACAAACATAAGAATATTTGATAAAAAAGGTGGATTATCATTATGAAATAAGGTTATCTCCTTTAAAATATCGGGGGAAGAACGGGCTTAATGAATGAGAAAGCGGGCGAGGAACAAAAGTCTTTAGCGACAGCATGATTCCATCGAATCACTCGTGCGGATGGCGTTCCGTCACCGCACAGTTCAAGCGTCATGTGCATTTCTTCCGCAAATCCTCATCACTCCATGCTTCTTGAAATCACATAGTAGTAGTCAACTATATGGCATTCATCTCCTTTGATTTATAGGTTGTTCTTTTTGACAGCATTGTAAAGAGCACTCTTATTAATTTATGGGCAGTAGCCATAATGGCTTTTTAAAACGGCTGACCTTCTGCTCTTCTCTTCTGATAGTAAGTTCTAAAGATATTATTTCCTCTCACAACACAGGTAGTCATAAGATAAATGATATACCTCAAGTGGCGATTGCCTCTTTTCGATATTCTGCTTATACCTTCAAATTTGCCGGATTGATGTACTGAAGGATCAAGGCCGGCAAAGGCGATGAGATGTTTATACGTAGAGAAGGCCCTATGGTCTCCTATTTCTGCCAAGAGCCGTGATGCTGTTATATTACTTATTCCCCCAATGGAAGTGATAATTCCTATATCTTCAACCATCATGGCCTCACATGCTTCAACAAGTGCCTTTTTCATCCTGACCTTCTTTTCTATCAGGTGCTGAAGCGTGGAGATCTTCTCAGGAAGGATGATCTCTTTGGCTGCACCGTGAGACGCAACAGATGTCTTTGCTGCCCTGATGATATCTTCTGCCGACACAGAAGTCTTTTTTCTTTTGTCCTCATGGAGTAAGGCCTTTGCAATCGTATTCGGTTTGGCAATTTTTATCAGACGGGCTGATGGGAATTGCCTGAGCAAGTCGAGTATTGTCTCAGAGAAGATATTACCGAGAGACTCAAGCTCAGGGAATGTTATCTGTAGCATCCTTCTGATATCATTTTTCATCCCCGCGATGAGGTTCGTAAGGGATTCATGCTCTCGTGCAAGATCTTTGAGGTCCTGACGATCCGGTGAAAGGTCAGTTTTTAAAAGAGAGTCTTTATGTACGAGTAGAAACTGGGCAATCGTGAGAGCGTCTTTCTTGTCGGTCTTGGTTTTCCTCAGAGAGAGCCTCGCAAAATTAGCAGTAAGAAGAGGATTGATAATAATACAGCGAATTCCCTTGTGCGTGAGAAAGGAGAAAAGGTTTATGTGATAGCATCCGGTAGACTCCATAGCAACTGTTACCTGAGCGATATCTTTACAGTGGGATGTTATCTTCTTCAATAGGTTATCGAATCCATCAGCAGTCATTGCAAGCTCAAGATAGAAACACTTATTGCCATTCCCCTCTATTGCTTGGGCTGTAGAGAAATCCTTGGATACATCGATACCAATATACAGAGCTGACAAAGCAACACCTCCTTGAAACGGTAGTAGAGAGAAGACAGGAAAGCCTCCTAAACCAAACCTCCATCGTGACGAGGGTTCTCCGACCCAATCAACCAATCATAGTTTAGGGAGGCAGGGAACACACTACAAGAAGGGTTCTAAGACCCAGGTGAAAACTAAGTTCTCCTGCCTTCTTCTTGAATGGGTAAAACCCATTCATTCAGACGTTATACCATAAATGCTAAGTAGGAGGTGTAGCAAACAACCAGAGAAAATCTCCAAAATTTTGAAGAATACCTCCCGAAATAAACGGTTGACATGTTCTCCTGTCAGGCATAGATTACAATTATAAATCAATAAGGAGGTATCAATCATGGCTATTGAAAAATTATTGTGTGTAGACTGTATTCAAGATCTTAAAAAAGTTTCTACCCATCACTTTACTGTTTTTTATTGCGATAACAATAAATGCAGGAGATACGGTGTATTAACAGTTGGAGGTCTGGTACGCGATACGTGTGAGAAGCAATTAGTCTTGGAAATAAATAAAGATTAAGGGAGCAGGATTTAGGCTACTTTGGAAATATTTTGCCGGGATTGAGGATATTTTTCGGGTCGAACACCTTTTTTATTGACTTCATAATTTCAATTACCGGTCTGGGTATCTCCATTCCGATATAATTTAACTTCGTAAGTCCAATACCGTGTTCTCCTGAGATAGTACCACCAAGTTCGAGGGTAATCTTAAAAATCTGCCCAACAAGGGTTACACCCTTTTTATATTCTTCTTCATTTTTCTTATCGATCATAATATTGACATGGATATTCCCATCGCCTGCGTGGCCGAAATTCACTATCTTTATACCACTTTCTTCTGATAGTCTCCTCAGGCGTTTCAGCATTTCAGGAATCTGGTTTCTCGGAACAACAATATCTTCATTTATCTTTGTGGGCGCGATGTGATAAAGCGCGGTTGAGACTGCACGCCTTGCTGTCCATAGTTTGTTTCTTGCATCCTCATCCTCTGCCATTTTTATATCTGCTCCATGACGTTCGCATATCTCGGCTATCTTTTCTGCCTCCATTGTTATTGCTGAGGGATGTCCGTCAAGCTCTATGAGAAGGACCGCGGCAACATTTTTGGGAAGACCCACAGGCTGGAAATTCTCAACAGCTGCTATAGTTTCACTGTCCATGAATTCGAGTGTCCTTGGTATTATCTTAGAAGATAGTATATTTGTTACTGCTTTGCCTGATGATTCAAGACTATTAAAAATGGCAAGTAATGTGACAACCTCTTCTGGCAGAGGAAGTGCCTTTAATCTTATCTTTGTAAATACGGATAGCGTTCCTTCTGAGCCGACAAAAAGTCTTGTGAGATCATAACCAACAACGCCCTTAGGAGTTCGTACACCGGTGGTCATTATTTCCCCATTCGGGAGTACTGTCTCCAGCTCCATGACATAGTCCCTCGTGACACCATATTTCAGTGCCCTTGGTCCCCCTGCATTTTCTGCAACATTCCCGCCTATGGTGCAGAAGTTCATGCTCGCAGGGTCAGGTGGATAGAAAAGTCCTCTCTTTTCAAGTTCATGCTGGAGTTTACCGTTTATCACACCTGGCTCACAGAGGACATTGAGGTTCTCAGAGTCTACCTCAAGGATTCTATTCATTTTCTCAAGGCTAAGGATGAGTGCCTCTTTTAATGGTACTGCACCCCCTGTCATGCCTGTACCTGCACCACGAGGCACAACGGGGATACCGTTTTCATAGGCATGCTTCATAATCTTTACCACATCGTCAGTAGTAGAAGGCCAGGCAACAGCAGAAGGATGTATCTCAATTCCCGAGGCATCGAAGCCATAGCAAATGAGGTCCTCAGGTTCAGTGGATATTTTTATGTGGGGTAATGCATCTAATAGTCTGTTCATACTAAGTACAGCCGTGATATGTAATCAGTAATGCGTGATGAGTTCTACATATATTCATTCTTCATAATGAGTTGATGTCTTTTCATGCCTCAACAAGTTGCATGGATATTACTTTAGAGATTCCAGCCTCCTCCATAGTTATTCCATATATATGATCAGCGATGCTCATGGTGGTTCTGTTATGGGTTACCACGATAAATTGAATATCTCTGGAGAGTCCCTGTAACATCTTTGCAAACTTTTCTGTGTTTGATTCATCAAGGGTAGAATCTGCCTCGTCCAGGACACAAAGGGGCGTTGGTTTAATCAAAAAACTTGCAAAAAGCAATGATAATGCAGTGAGTGTCTTCTCACCACCAGAGAGAAGACTTATATTCTGCAATCTTTTCCCGGGAGGTTGAGCAATGATGTCAAGGCCGGTCTCAAGAATATTTCCTTCATCGGTAATAACCAGGTCAGCCTTGCCCCCGCCAAAGAGTATCGTGAACACCTCAGAGAATTTTTCCCTGAGAGCGTCATATGCTTCCTTGAGTTTTTTCCGTGTGGTATTATTTATCTTTATGATTGCCTCCTCAAGCTCTTCAATAGACCTGTTGAGGTCTTCTCGTTGCTTTGTGAGGAATTCATAACGTGTGCGTAGTTCTTCATATTCTTCTAATGTCCCCAGGTTTACAGGTCCAAGTTCCTGAACCTTTTCTCTGAGTTCAGTCAGTTGATTTTCATCTTCACTTGTAACTTGTTCTATCTCTACGGTGTCGATATCTAATCCGTAGTTCTGTTTTATATTTTCATACAGGTTTTCCATCTTTAGTTTATATTCAACCCTGTACGCATCGATTTCTGATACTCTGGCTATAAGGGTATCTATCTGTCGTCTAAGAAGCTTTAGCTCTTGTTCTGTAGTGAGCAGTTCTTGATTTTCAGCTTCGACAATCTCTTTTTTTGCTGATATCTCTGCCTTGAGTATATCCGCAACTGATATCAGTGATTTAATTTTTTCTTCATACGTTCCTATTTCTGTTTCGCGTTGTGAGATGCGAGTCTCTACCGAGGAAATCTCTGATGATAAAAACTCTTTTTTCTGGTTAATCTCATCAATCTCTTTTAACACAGTCTCTTTTTCTTTTCCGGATGATTCTATCTTTTCTTTGAGAGAGGTGATTGATAGTCTAATATCTGTTACCTCTGTTCTCAGCATTTCAAGTCCTGACTTTTTCTTTGCGATTTCATCCTGAAGGGACATGCTGTCCTCTTCAGTATCTATCCTCTTTAAGTCAGCTGACTGAATCTCGGCTTCTTTCAATGAGATGAGCTTTTTTAGGGAGTCTTTTTCTTTAACTATCTGCTCTATCTCTGTAGAGAGGTAAGCAAGTTTTCGATGTATGCGGTCCTTCTCTTCTCTCTGGTTTTCAGCAGTCATTTTTAAAAGTGAGACTTCTTTCTCTCTCTCAACAATTGCAGATTCTATATGTTGAAGATCAGATTTTTTACTTTCAATCAAGTGTTGGAGCGAATGTAATTCAGTCTGAAGACGACCTATCAAGGCTTTCTTTTCCACTATTGTACTTTCGAGTTCCTTGATATCCCTTTTTCTCTTGAAGATACCCTTAACCTCGCCTCCGATCACTGCACCTGATGGTTCTACAACCTGTCCATCGAGAGTCACAAAGAGTAACCTGTGCCCTGCAGTCGTAAGATGTAAAGCTGTTTTCAGATCTTTGACGATAAAGGTGTTTTCAAAAAGTCTTTTTGCAACATCTGAGAACTCTTCTTGAGTCCGCACAAAACGTGATGCTCTTCCTATCACCCCCTCAGGTACATTTACCTCTTCGCCACTCATGAGCGGGTTGATGGGTATAAAGGCTGTCCTTCCAACTTC
>JBGPQS010000017.1:0-11042 GCA_041489235.1 Thermodesulfovibrionia bacterium | reverse complement strand
CCTGAAAATATCGTCCTCTTTCATGTACCTGAATTCACCCCGATAGCCAATCATGGGGTTTGGGCCCACATGGCCTCTTTCATATTTTTCGCCGCCTTTTAATTCAAGGAATTCATCAGGCTTAAAATCGAGGAATCTGTAAACTATTGGACGAGGGGAAAACGCCTCTGCCACCTGTCCAATGCCCTGGGAAAAGGTATCCACCATTAACTGCCCTCCGCCTTCCTCCAGGAGCAATCTCGGATGCTTTCCTATGCCGAGCATCAGGTGTTCCGCTCTCAGGAGACCTACACCATCTGCGTTGGTTTCCTTGGCAACTTTTTTTGCAATCTCAGGGATAGACAGGTTCACATATACCTTAGTAGCTGTAATAATTTGTGCTGATAGATCAACCGGTGCCAATACGGTTTTCACTTCCTCTCGCTCAACCGGCTCCCCTTTGAACACAAGGCCTCTCTTTCCATCTGCGGTCACTATTTGGCCATCTTTGATGACCTCTGTGGCTGTTTTTGTTCCAACAATGCAGGGAACTCCAAGTTCACGGCTTACAATTGCAGCATGACAGGTTTTCCCCCCTAAATTTGTGACAATAGCTGAGGCCTTTTTCATGGCAGGAACCCAATCAGGAGTGGTCATTTCTGTAACAAGGACTTCACCTTTTTCAAGTTTTGAGATGTCCTTGGCTTTCAAGATGATCTTTGCCTTTCCTGAACCCTGTCCCGGACTCACACCAATCCCTCGAATGATGATATCCTGTTCCATAAAATCTCTCCTTTCTTTCTTTTTTATTTCCTCAGTTGTCACACCAACAGTCACAGGTCTTGACTGGAGTATGAAAAAATGACCGCCTTTGTCTTTAGCCCATTCAATGTCCTGAGGAAATTTATAGTGATTTTCTATTTGCACTCCATACTGCACAAGACGAGCAATCTCTTTATCGGTTAATGCTGGTTTATCCTGCATGTTCTTTGGAACTGTTACCCATTTGGTGCTCCCTCTCTTATCGGACACAATCTGTTTATCTTTTTTGAAGATCTCTTTAGCCACGATGCGGAGTGTATTTTTTTCTACCACGTATTCATCAGGTGTTACGCTACCGCTCACGATCGCTTCACCGAGTCCCCATGAGGCATTAATCACTACCTTGTCTTTTTCACCACTTACAGGTTCCATAGTAAACATGACTCCAGAGACATATGACTCAATTAACTCTTGAACACCTACGCTGATGAGCACCTGTTCGTGGGCAAATCCTTTCTCTTTTCGGTAGGAAATTGCTCGTGGTGTGAAAAGTGAACCCCAGCACTGCTGAACATATGTGAGGAGTGTTTTTCTGTTCACGTTCAAGAAAGTATCCTGCTGACCTGCAAAACTGGCGCCTGGCAAGTCCTCAGCCGTAGCAGAAGACCTGACAGCCACTGCAACATTTTTTTTCTTCCTCTGTGCACAGAGACGATCATATGCTTTTAAGATTGAATTTTCTATTTCTTCAGACATCGGCAGGCTTTCGATCTGTTTTCTGATTTTGTCTGACACTCTTTGCAGGGACACAAGATCATCTGTGTCTATATTAGATAATAGTGCATCTATTTTTTTGCCTGCACCGGTTTTTTCAAGAAATGCCTTGTACGCATAAGCTGAAACAGCAAACCCATTTGGAACAGGCACGCCAATCTGACCATAGAGCTCTCCCAGATTGGCACATTTGCCTCCGACAAGTGGAATGTCCTCTTTATTCAGGTCTTTGAACCAAAACACAAAATCACTTTTTTTCATTGAGAAACCTCCCCTTTCCTCTTATCGTCGTTTCTTCTCTGTCATATGTTTCATGATTTCCTGTCTGCTTTCTATTACTTTATTGGCAACTTCCTCTATGGAGCTATTTGTGATGTCTATAACCTGTAATCCTTTTATCTGACTGAAAATCCTGTGGCTGTATGCCACTTCTTTTCTAATGTAATTCATGTCCGTATAATCAGTGGTTCCAGCATATTTAAGCCTCTTTTGCCTGATAAATGCAAGTCTCTCCGGAGAAATAGTAAATCCTACTTTTTGAATTTTTAATGTGAAGACCTCATCGGGTGGTTTTACACCATCAATAATAGGCACGTTCGCTACTTTCAAACTATTGTTACATGAGAGATAAAGACTGGTAGGGGTTTTAGAGGTTCTTGAGACGCCAAGTATGATAAGATCAGCATGTTCCAATGTATCCACGCTTTGTCCGTCATCATGTCTTAAGGTAAAGTCTATAGCTTCAGCGAGACGGATCGATTCTTCACTAATCCCTTTTAATAACCCGGGGCTCAATACAGGGATCAGGTTCCAGAGCTTTCTTATTCGGTCAAGGAGCGGGCCAAGAAGGTCAATGGTAAACACATTCATAGTACGCTTTTCTTTGCGAATTAATGTCCTGAGTTCCTGTGAGACCAAGGAGTAAGCAACAATACCGTCCACTGCCTTAGCCTGAGACAGGATCGCCTTAATTTGTTCCTTTGTCTTGATATAAGGGAATTTCTTAAAGGTAGGCTTTATCTCTTTGAATTGCACCAGTACCGCATTCATTACCATCTCAGCTGTGATTCCTGTTGCATCAGAGACGATGAATACATGCACATTTTTTTTGGATGAAGTCATGGTTTGATGACCTCTCAATAGCGATAAATAAGCATACCACATGACGAAATCCTTGACAATAGTAGTTTGGCATCAGAGTTGCGGACTATTTATCTCTGCTAAAAGGGTATGCTTCCTTTTATGGGAATTACATAATAACCAGGAGAGACTTTATAATTCTCTAATAAAAATAATAGAGAGGCTTTATCCGCAGAAGATGAATTCTGCATGAGTTCAAGAGTCAGGTCCATAACATTTTTCTTAATATTCCCCTTAACCCGTGCATAAAAATCATCACCTTGTAAAGACAAAGAACTAATGCGTACTAAATCGCCATTGATAATCATTGCACCTGTTGCGCTTTGAAATAAATTTACAGGGATTATCACTCCAGAAAACGATGTACTTTCGAATTGAGCATCCTTTATTGAAAATTTTAAATCACCTGTTCCATCTCTCAACCTGAACTCCCCGGATAGTGTCCCTTTACCGCTTAGACCCATAACGTTAAACAATGGAATGCCGTCAATAGTTGCATTATCAATGCTTACATTCACGTGATTTTTTCCTTTAAGCAGATTAACCTCGCCAGTGATTTTGCCTCCGCTTATATCCCCGTGAAAAGTGAGGGGAAGCTTCATCAGGAATAAAGATAACGGATTAATTTTTCCGACTACATTATCTAAGGAGAGAAGCGTATTGTCAGATTTTTTAAGTATGAAGTTCTGAGAGGTGAAACTAAAGAATAATCCCTTTTTGAAGCCGGTGATTTCTCCCTGAAGATTACTCTTATGGAGTGAATTTTCAATCTGGTGTATGATCAGGCTTGAGGGAATGACTATCAGCCAGATACCAAATACAATGGCAGCTGTGATAAGAAGAGCAAAGAGAAGTCGTTTCACTTTGGCTTGACTAAGGCAATTGTCATCGTAATATCTAAAAGCGTAGGGTTTTCAAATGATGTCTTGATAGTTGTCTTTTTTATGGAAAGAATCATGGGTGAATTCTCTATTTTATGAAAGATATTTACCATTTCATTCATGTCAACTTTTTCTACCTGTACTTCTGCCTCTTCTTCAATAGTCTCTTTCAGGTCTTTGGTACCTGTTGGTTTCACAGACTTTACTTTCCTCTTTAGTCCTAAAGGCATGAATACTTCATCGGCTGCCTGGACAATGCCCTCAATTTTTGTAAGAGATTTTTTATTTTCAACAGTATCAATCCTGTTTTTCAGGGAAAGAAATTCATCCTTGATAGAGAGAATTTCCCTCTGCTGTGCCTTTAGATTTCCGAGGTCTCTTTTTACTGATAAAGAAACATTGATGAGTAAGATACACAAGATGACAGAGACTGCAATACCGCCAGCTATCAATAATCTTCTGTCTGCCTTCAGTCTCAAGGCTTTCTCTCCTTTGCGGTAATCGTGAAAAGTGTTCGGTTCTGAGAAGAGGGTTTTGCATCAGCAATATTAACCTGAGTGAGAAACTTCTCAAGACTGCTCTTTATCTGTTGCACATCGCTGAGAGAAGGGCACTCACCCTTCACTACTATTCGTTCCTTATCTATTGTTATCTCGTGAAAGAACATGCCTGATTTGCTCACCTGTGTTAAGTCAAGTAACAACTGGAGTGGAGATACCCCGATAAAAGATCTTTCCTTGTCTTTTAGTTCTTTAAGATGTGCCTTTATCTGGTACAGTTCATTCGTAATTTTCTTTTCATCTGGAAAGATACCGGCGTAGGTTTTTCGTACATCATCTCTGACAGATGAAATCGCTCTCTTAGTCGAGATTATATTCAAAGCCATGTCGGATAAAAACACGAGCAGCAAAAGCACAAAGAGGGTTGCAGCAAGTTTGAGCGACTTTTTTGTCTTTTCAGTATCTATTGTGTAGGAAAGTTCACCTGTCCTGAGATTAATGGTTGGCCTGTCTATTTCTTTTATTGCTCCATTTATACGATCTTCGCTGCCTATCGGCTTCGGGTTGATGAGCAAGTGTGTGATCTCCTCATTCGATGTGAGTGAACCAATAAGGGAAGCAAGCTCTATGGAGGTGACGACCTTTGGGTCAATCTTTAATAACTTAAGCTTTTCGAGAATCTTTCTCAGTGCATCCTTCATAACATATACTGCAAGTAACTTATATTTTCCATTACTCTCACCTATTATATGGGCATCAAAAACAGCAGAATCAGGGCTTGCGAGTATAAGACCATCAAGTTCAAACGGGAGCACCTCCTTAACTTTGCTCAGATCAGAGAATGGGAGTTCCAATGTCCTGAAATTCAAAAGGCTCAGAGGTAAACTCAGGTATGATTCCTCTATGTCGCCGAATGTTCTATCGATACTGAAAAGGTCTTTTTCCGTGACAGGAGTATTGATCGTATTCTTTACCCTATAGGCGCCTCCATTTTTTTCGAGTATGTAAATGGAGAGTTCTTCTTCTTTCAGATCAAAAAAGGCCACCCTTTTCATTTACTACATCTCCCTCCAGTATCTGACAGTTGCACTGCTCCCGGATATTTCAAGGACACTCTCTATAACCTTTTTTATACCCTCTTCAGTTGCAGTAGATATTATACGAAAATGTGTACCTTTTGCTGTAATTCTAGCTCCGAATTGGCTATAAATTGGAAGGGTAATACCAGCCACACTCTGTATATCTGCTCCACTATTAAAAGGTGAAATCTTTCTATACGCGACAATCCTTTCAGCCATATTTTTATCGATAGAATCAGAGAGTGACATGAGCACTGGGATTTCAGCGCCGTTAATATTTATACTCTTATCTCCATATATCGTAATGTATGGTAATAGCTTATCATAACTTTTTTTGTCAATTCCGGGTATTAAAAGTAGTTCATTAATACTATCAAGTGGCTTGTTTTTAGCTCCTTTTTCAGAGTCTGAAAGTCTTGGATCCGAGTCAGCGTCAATCCAATCAGCAATTCTATTTGCAATACCTGGATCGATGTCCAAGACCCTAAGCAATCTCAAAAAGGAATTATAATACCAGTCATCTCTAACAATTTGAAGAGAATTTATATTGAACTTCGCATTTTCATCCTCAATCCTTAGTAACACCGTTCCTTTGAAATCCTCAAATGGGTTCTTAACAGGGATGTCCAGAGATCCTGGATAAGTATAAGATAGATGCTGTCTGACTTCCTCAAGAATAGCTTTTGAAGCGAGTTGCACTCCGGATTTTGCAACAAAAGAAAGTCTCTGCGAGGTCTTCCAGTTATAAAGGGCATTTGTGTTTGTGTACACTGCGTAGGAGAACTCTACAACCAGTGCAGTGATGAGAGCAAGTACCATAAGCGTCAGGACTAAGGCCATGCCTTTGTTATTAGTAATCAGTGATGCCCGCCCCGCCTTGCGGAGCGAGACCGGGGAGTGATGAGTGATGAGTGTTAACATTTTATAATGTCAATCCTATCTTTGGCTTGGCAATCTCAAATAGCGTAAGTGTCTTATTTTTTAACTTTGTTGTTAACGTAATTTTAACTTCCTGAGGGATAATACGGGTTAAAGAACTATCCCATGTTTTGGTCCAGTTATCTTTATATTTCACCTCTACAGTAAAAGCCTCGATATCCTCAACTACCTCAAAACCTTCACCCACGTTTTCAGAGGTATAGGCTGAAGTTATTTCTTTCATGAGTACCAGTTTTTTATCTTTTTCTTTAACAAAATAAGCTATCCTTGAGAGGCCGGGCCTCAGGGTTGAAAATGTGGTAAAAACAAGCTTTGACGTTTGTTTCCCGTAGATATCTTTGTCTTCAACTTTGAATAGAGAATTTTTATTTATTGGATCATAGAGAACGGAATCAATATCCTTCCTCATCGTATCGATAGACATTCTGCATTCCTGAAGTTTCACGAGCGATTCATCGAGCCCATCAATTGCCTTATGAGAAATGAAGAACGAGCTGTAAAGAGCAGCAAGGATTATAGAAAGTATCGCAAAGGCAACTAACACTTCAATAAGGGTAAAACCCTTCTTCGTGACGAATAATGAGTGATGAATGACGAGTATTTTTTTCATTTTGATTCTGGACTTTCAATGAGTTCTGCGAGTTTCACTTCCTCTCTGTCATTGCTCACCACAACATAAATTACTGAAAAACCAGGGAAGGGGGATTCCTTAGTGCCAGTAATATAGTGGTAACCGGAATATGGTTCAGGAAATTCGCCTTTGGTGGTTGCTGGATTTTTCTCGATTTCAGATATTTTATCTTTTGCGAGCATAGAGGCGATAGTTACTTTTTCATGCTTTTCTGCAATGCTGAGATGGTAATTTAATGTATAGAGTAAAGTAACAAGAAGCCCTCCAATGACTGCGAGAGAAATCATAATCTCAAGAAGGGTAAAACCCCTTTTAGTGAGTGGTGATGAGTAATGAGTTATGAGTAAAAAAAACAAACTGTTTTTTTTAGATTTTATATTCTTTATCTTCATTACTTATTACTCATTGCTTGTTACTATTTTCGCTCTTCCACTCAGTGGATTGAATGAAACAGACATTTCTTGTTCTTTGTCTTTTAGAGTAACAATCAGATTTTCTTGAAGGCCAAGCGGGTTAAAGAATAAAGTAATCTCACCTCTGGAAATATTTTTTGTTGCAGTTGTGGATATATTGAGAAGGCTCTCAAATTTTTCTGAACGTTCACCCTCTGGTGTGCTCCAAATCGCATTTTTGGTATCAAGGTTGAGTTTGAGGAAGTATGTCTCTTTTCTTGAAATCGCAGTGTCATTTAAATATCTTAAGAGAGAAGCTATTTTCCCTGCCTCTGATTTTAGTTTTCCCTCCCCAATTCCATAAAAAGATGGTATAACAAGGGCTGTAAAGAGTGAAAGAATAAAAATGACAACAAGTAATTCAAGGAGTGTAAAACCTTTAGTTTTCTTATTGCATATCCCAGTTTTTGATGTCAGCATCTTTGCCTTCGCCGCCTTCTTTCCCGTCTGCACCATAACTCAGAATATCAAAGTCTCCATGAAGGCCTGGAGATATATACATATAGGGATTGCCCCATGGGTCAAGGGGTATCTTTTTCTGTTCGAGATAGCCTCCCTCTCTATAGTTTTTGGGTATAGTGCCTGTGGTTGGCTTTGCTACGAGTGACTCAAGTCCCTGCTGGGTATCGGGATAGAAGCCATTGTCTAGCTTAAAGAGTTTGAGGGCTGTCTCAAAATTTCTTGTCTGTACCTTTGCTTCAGCAATGCGTGCATCATCAGTCCTGCCAATAATCCTCGGTGCGACAATGGCAGCAAGAAGGCTCAGGATAAAGACGACAACAATGACCTCGAGAAGTGTGAAACCCCTGTAAGAATTGCTGATTGCTGATTTTCTTATCTCTGAATCTTTCATCGCTTTATTATCCATTTTACACGTTTATCCTTTTTAAATCTATATTTTCACACATGTTTGTCAGGCGTTAGGATTAACCTTTCGCTCATTCCCTACGGGTAGTAGACTCGTCCCGATCAGATCGGGACTGCGAGGGTCGCATCGACAAACCGCTCAGATATTATATCCTGTTTTAACATTCACCTTTATTTCACCAGCTGGTTCAACTGGAACATCGGGAGCAGCACTGCAAGAACAATAAAACCTACTACTAATCCCATTAATAAAATCATCGAAGGTTCGAGCAAAGAAAGTGCCTTTTGAACTCTTTTACTAAATTCCTCTTCATAAGTGGCTGCAGCTCTGTTGAGAACCTCTACCAGCCTTCCGCTTATTTCTCCTGTAGCGATAAGTTGTATAAAGACAGGCGGAAATCCAGAAAGGGATGCAGAAAGTCGTGCACCCTCTGCAACTTTTTTGCATGCATCCATAATCTTGTTTTCGAGGGCGAGGTTCCCGATAGATTTTGCAGAAAGCTCAAGTGCCCTGAGCAATGGCAGCCCGCCTTCAAGGAGGAAACCGAGTGTCCTTGCAAAGCGTGTAAAATAGAGACTCTGAATAATATTCCCGGGGATTTTAAGTTTTGTCCTGTCGAGAAAATGTTTGTGTTTTTCCTGCAATCTCCTGAATCCCCAGATGAGACCCATGATAACGATGATAATTAACCACCAGTAGTGAACAAAAAAGTTGCTTAAGCCGATGAGTATAAGTGTAATGGTGGGCAACGCACTTTTTGTATTTTCGAATATCTTCACTATTTTTGGTATGACAAAGGTGAAGAGAAATGACATTACAATAAAACCGACACAGATCATAAACGTCGGGTATACCATTGCCATCCGTATTTTTGCCCTGATTGAAGCCTGATTTTCGAGAAAGTCTGCAAGCCTTGCGAGGACCTTATCCAGTGTCCCGCTTTGTTCTCCTGCTGCAACCATGTTTCTGTAAAATTCAGGAAAAATATTTTGATAATCTTCAAGTGCACGGGAAAGGCTTGTGCCACCGGAAACCTTCTCTTTCACACTGACGAGAAGACCCCTCCAGAATCCTTTATGTTCTTCAGAGAGTGACCTCAATGCATCCATTAAAGGGACACCTGATGAAATCAGCGTTGATAGTTGCCTCGTTATTGAGGGAAGGAATGTACTCTCAGATCTGCGGAAAAACCATCTTTTTTCTCGATGACTGTATTCATTGACTTCTTTTGGAAAAATGCCGAGTTCTTTAATACTCGATAGAGCGTCTTGTAACCCGTCAGCCTCAAGGATACCGGTAGCCTTAGAGCCATCTGCTCTATACCCCTTATAATGAAATATCGGCATAATTACAATGTAAAATGCAAAATGAAAAATGCAAAATTAGTGAATTTCAAAGATTTTAATCTTCATTTCGGTATGATGGTTGCCTATCCGTAAATCGTCATTTTATATCTCTATAGTATCTTTCTGTGTAACCCTCAAGACCTCTTCTAATGTGGTGATGCCTTGTAAGACTTTTTCAATACCATCTGACATCAGGGTCTTCATTCCTCTTGAGATTGCAACATTCTTTATGCTCTGCGAATCAATTTTACCTGTAATCATATGTCTTATTTCATTTTCTATGATGAGCAGCTCGAATATTCCTGTCCTCCCGATGTAGCCCTTACCCTTGCATCTGTCACAGCCTTTTCCCTTATGCAGTAATGGGTGATGGGGGATAGATGATGAGTTGGGAAAATATGCTCGTTCCGCATCAGAGGGTTCGTATGATTCTTTACAATATGAACATATAACTCTCACAAGCCTCTGAGCAAGGATACCCATAAGTGATGATGCCACAAGAAATGGTTCAACACCCATGTCAAGGAGCCTTGTGATTGCAGAAGGGGCATCATTTGTATGGAGGGTACTCAGGACAAGATGTCCTGTGAGTGATGCCTGAATTGCAATCTCCGCTGTCTCAAAGTCTCTTATCTCACCGACCATTATCACATCAGGGTCCTGCCGTAATATTGAGCGTAACCCTGACGCAAAGGTGAGCCCTATTTTTGGATTGACATGAATCTGGCCGATACCTTTGATCTGGTATTCAACAGGGTCTTCAACAGTGATGATATTTTTTTCTTCTGTATGAATCCTGTTCAGAGCAGCATAGAGTGTGGTGGTCTTGCCACTCCCTGTAGGGCCGGTGACAAGCAGTATTCCGTTTGTTCTCTTCAGTAAGTCCTCAAGGCGACTCTCATCATTTTTGTTAAGTCCAACTTCCCAAAGTCCAATGAGTCCCTGTTTTCTGTCGAGCAATCGTAAGACTGCTCTTTCTCCGAATGATGTAGGAATAATAGAGACCCTGATATCTATGTCCCTTCCGCCGATAAGAAGTCTTATCCTCCCATCCTGTGGCAGTCTCTTCTCTGCAATATCGAGGTTTGCCATTATCTTCACTCTGCTTATCAGTGCATCCTGAATAATCTTTGGAGGGCTTAAGACTCTATGTAAGATTCCATCTACCCTGAGTCTTACATCAAGTTCCTTTTCATAAGGCTCTATGTGTATATCAGAAGCCCTCTCTTTTACAGCCTGCTGTAAAAGGGCATTCAAAAGTCTTATTATTGGTGCTTCTTCTGTAAGTTCAAGAATGTCTTTTGGTTTTTCGAATTCAGTTGCAACAGATGAGAGGTCTTCACCTGTGATGTTGTCCATCACTTCCTCAGCAGATCCCATTTGGCCATAGAATCTGTTAATTGCATCAATAATGACACCTGGAGGAGCGCTTAAAGGCAGTGGTTTGAGTCCAAGGCGTTTTGAGAGTTCTAATAATGCGAGTATTCCTTTTTCGTCTGCGACTGCAGCAAGAAGAACTCCGTCTTTTTTTCTGAGAGGCATTATAAGGTTGCCTTTTGCAAAAGAATGAGGTACGTCCTTGATAAGTGAAGGTTCTACATCTTCGTCCTTTATAGTGTCAATGCCTTCCATAGTTTTTCACTTTATATTATGCATCTTCATTTTGTAGTTCGGTTCTGCATAGTGTACTT
>JBGPQS010000016.1:0-11221 GCA_041489235.1 Thermodesulfovibrionia bacterium | reverse complement strand
TGTAATCATCAATTGCTATTCTTAAGTGAAGATTTGATCAGACAGTGTAAAGTTCTAAAAGTCTCACCCTCACTATCTTATTTAACCTGAAAACCTTATATAATTTTCCCAGTAGAGTAAAAGCTCCCTTGTTGCTCTGAGGTCGCCGACACAATATTTTGCAATATCAAGGTACCTGCCAGCCTTAAAAAGTTCTTTCACATCGAGCCCTGTAATGCCACCTTCTTTAGGACTCTTTATCCCGAAGGTCTTGCACCACATATCAAGACTGAACCTTTTGCGTGAGGCACCATAAAAGGTGAGCTGATCGAGCAAGTCTATATGTGTCTCATTATATCTGGAAGGCATCAAATCCTTTTTCGGTTTTATCCTGTGAACAGCAGAGCGGATTAAAATAAAAGGACAGTCAAAACTCCTGCCATTAAAGGTAATAATCTGGTTGTAGCCCTTAATGACATCCCAGAATTTCTCAAGGATTTCTTTCTCTGTGCCAGCCTCATATCGTACATTATCTTCTTCGAATGGAAGCAACAGGTCGCCTGATGCCTGGTAAAATACAATGCCCTTTTGTGTATCGGAATTGAGTAATCCTATTGTCACTATTTCAGCGGTAAGAGGATACAGGGAAAGACGGTCCTTTATTTCTTCCTTTTCATCCTCTGTCTCTGCATACTTCAGGAGATATTCTTGAGTTGTTGTATCAAGAGACTCAAAATCTCTTCCAACTGTCTCTATGTCAAGGATAACTCTGAACATGAAATTAAATTAAAATACAAAAAGCAAAATTCAACATTATGGAATTTTTCATCCTGAATTTTAAATGTTCCTGCATTTTGTTGCAATACATTATTTTAAATATTTTGATTACCCATGAGGCCATAATCTACCATAAAAAGCAGAGGACTCATACATTACCTTAGAATAACCTTGGCTCGAGATAATCTCTAAATGCCAAGCACTTGACTTTCTTTTTACAGTGAGAATCACATACTTTTATATATTGGAATTTTTCTCCTTCAGGACACCATATTTTGGCTACTGTTTTATCCTGGTTATCCTGTTTAGTAGTAAGTTTTGGGGACATGTAACAATAATAATAAAATGGGACTATAAAATGGTATGGTTATATTTTTGCCTTCATCAATGAACTTAATGAGCTGTCCTGCTTATTCTTTTTTGGACAAAATGCCCTACAAATGAGACATATTGACTGAAAAATTCCTCTTTATTTTTATAACTATGATATAAAATCAATAAGTTACATTCAGGTATTATTTTTGCTTATGCTTTTTAGAAAATAGAGCAAACTTCTCATTTTCTCTAAGTGAGGTGTGGGGTGTTGCTTTAGATATCGAAAATGTAGTTTGAAATATGAACAGGCTTGGTAATTTTAAAGGAGAACGATTATGAATATAAAAGAAGTAAAAGAACTTGACAAGAAAAACGGATACACAAATCTACCCAATCAAACAAACGGCAAAAAAAAGTATAAGAGTACAAAACTTGTGAAATGTACTGTATGTGGAAATGATACCTATCAGGCAGATTGCATCTGTGTCTTGTGTAAGAATAATATCACGCACATGTATAAAGAGTTAATAGATTTAGTAATGAAAAGTAAAAGAAGAATCGTATATAAACGAAAAAGAGCCTTAAGACACAAATAAAGAAATCATAGTGACGTACAAAATTCCCAGATTATGAAGAAATCCGTTATCTTCATCTTCGCGCTGGTATACCAATGTCTGTTTCTATTTATTGGCTCTGTCATCGCCAATGATTGCGAGATACTCAAAGTGTTTTTTTATGACAGAAAACAAGAAGAGATTGTTACTGACTGGCATGCCGGTATTCCCTATAAGAGATACCAATCAGTGATATACCCATGTGCGCAATTAACCATCCGGGATAATTCTAAGAGCATCTCCTCAACAGATAAAGATATTGAAGTCACTGCCACATTTACCAATAAGAGTACAATTGTCAAAAAGTTGTGGTGCGACAGGAAATGCCTTGAGGATGGCGACATATATTCCTGTATTGTATGTTTCGAGAGCGATTTCCCTATCTCAAATGTAACATGTTCATTTAAATTTTGAATTTCTCTTCGCTTCTTACTATCTACTTTTTATAACGCCTTTGGCAATTCCTTAAATATCTTCCATGTCTTGAGAAGGTCTATAGCCCTCTGAAGTTGCATATCTTCTTTCTCTTCCACCTCAATAATTGCTACTTCCTCAGGCTCTTTCGGCTTATCCTCTTCTTGTTCGCTCTTCAGATGCCTCTCAAGATCCTTCTCTCTTATGACAGGATGTTTCTTTTCTCCGTCTTTTACTTCGAGCTTCACTATGATATCAGGGGTAATCCCGGTGGACTGTATAGAAGTCCCTTTTGGTGTGTAATATCTTGCTGTAGTAAGCCTCAGACCAGAACCGTCAGTGAGCGGGATTACTGTTTGTACTGACCCTTTTCCAAAGGTCTGTGTGCCGAGGATGACTGCCGTATTCCAGTCTTTTAATGCACCTGCAACAATCTCTGAGGCACTTGCGCTTCCCTGGTTCACCAGTACCACCATCGGGAGAGTGAAATTATGCTTTCCCCCTTCAGTGTAAAACTCTGTCCTCTCGCCTGTCCTGGTTTTCATATATACCACCAATTTACCCGGGGGCAATAATTGGCTCGAAACAGCAACTGCGCTATTGAGAAGTCCTCCTGGATTATTTCTCAGGTCAATGATGAGAGAATTTATTTTCTCCTGTGTGAGCTTTTCCAGAGCATTGGAAAGGTCATCTGCTGTTTGTTCCTGGAACTGGCTTATTTTAATATACCCTATACCATTCTCGAGAAGCTTTGACTTCACACTCTTTATCTTTATTATCTCCCTGATTATGGTGAAGTCTTTTGTCTCTTTCCATCCTTCTCTGAATATCGTTATGGTGACAGGAGTTTTAGCCACTCCTCTCATCTTACTCACAGCCTCATGGAGGTTCATATTTTTAGTAATCTCGTTATTTATCTTCATGATTTTATCGCCTGCCTTTATGCCAGCCTTGTACGCTGGTGTATCCTCAATCGGAGCAATGACAGTAAGCACACCATCTTTTATTCCTATCTGTATCCCGATACCTCCAAACTCACCTTTTGCTTCAACCTGCATCTCCTTGTACATTTCAGGTGTCATAAAACCTGAATGGGGGTCAAGGGAGTTAAGCATCCCCTTAATCGCACTATAGATGAGGTCCTTGGGTTTTACTTCTTCCACATAGTTCTTCCTGACAAGTGACAGGGCTTCTGTAAAGACCTTGAGCTCCTCATATCCTTCTGCTGCTGCACCCACGATGGCTACAGACCATCTTCCAATGAGAATACTTGTAGACACAACAACAAAAATAAGAATCGCTATCGAGATTATCTTTTTCTTAGTCATCTTGTATTATCCTCCAAAATTTATCTCTTTTTCAGCCATTGTAATGGATCGAGGGCCTTACCTTTATATCTGACTTCAAAATAAAGGCCCGGCACATTCAGGATACCTGAATTCCCTACCCGTCCAATTGTCTGTCCAATAGTTATTATATCTCCTACCTTTGAAAAAATCTCTGAAAGGCTCCCATAGAGCGTGTGATACCCGTCTCCGTGGTTTACAATCACGAGTTGTCCATAGCCCTTGAACCACTCTGCAAAAACTACCTTGCCACTATGTATTGCTTTTGTAATGAGATCATTGTCTGTCTTTATGTATATACCGCTCCTGAATATGGGTGTATTAAACAGTGGATCCTTTTGAGAACCATACGGGATTGCCACTTTTCCGTCAACAGGCCAGGGAAGTCTCCCTTTAAGTATTGAGAACCCCTTTGCATGGTAGGTATCTACCTGCTCTGTCTCTTTTCTTATAATTTCAAGAATTCTTTTTGAAGACTCTTTTAACTCCTTCAACATCCTTGCATAAGAAGCTTCCTCTTTTCTTACAGATGCGAGTAACATTTCCTTTTCCTTCTTCTTTTCTACAAGGGTTTTTTCCTCATGCTTCACTTTCTCCTGATTTTTCTTGAGTTCTCCCTTGAGCACCAAAAGCTGCTTCTCTTTCTCATTAAGGTCCTTCAGGTTGTCTTCATAGGTGTTCAGCACCTTGTGTTCATAGGTTGTAATATAATGCAGGTATTTCCACCTTCTCATAAGTTGAGAGATGTCATCAGTACTCGAAAGTAACATCACGATATCCCCGGAGTGTCTGTATTTCTGCATAGCCCTGAGTTTTCTTTTGATCCACTCCTTTCTCTTTTCGATATTACTTCTGGTAAGAGAAATTTCAGCCTCTACCTGTGATATCTTTGACTCTGTAGTTGCGAACTTCTTCCTGTATTTCCTGAGTTCAGCTTCCACCTGGCTTATTTCTCTGTTGGCTTTTTCAATATCAGAAAGGATCGAACGTTCACGATTTTTTACCTTGTCAAGTTTTTCCTTGTGTGTCTTTATCTCTTTTTGTATTTTCTGATATTCTTCTTCCGGTGAAGCAGCATAACAATACGAAACAAATGGCATGGAGCAAAGAGCACAGAGCAAAGAGTTAAAAACCAAGAAAAGCAATATTCTATGCCTTATGCCCTTTGCTCCATGCTCTCTGTTCCGTACTCCGCTCTCCATGCTTAGTATCTGATCCTGCCGATTGCGATTGCAGCACCTGCTATCCCGAGAAAGAGTCCTACAGGGGGAAGAAGAAAAGATATATGAGCAGGGAAGATGAGAGCATTGAAGATGGGGATAGTATGACTGAGCCTGAAAATAACGATGTAATACACCAACAGAATACCTAAAAGACTTAAAAGACCCCCGCTCAATCCGATAAAAGCACCTTCTATGATAAAGGGTGCTCTTATAAATCCTTTGGTGGCTCCGAGAAGCTTGTAGGTTTCTATTTCTTCTTTTTTTCTGTAAAAGAGTATCTTCACTGTGCTGTAGCAGACAAAGATCACACTTGCAGACATTATCATAATAAAGAGTATGCCGATAGTTTTCACACCGGTTTTAATTGAAGATATGGCGAATAAAAATTTTTCTCCGTATTCAACATCATCGACTCCTTTTGTCTCCCTTAATCTTGTTGAAAGTTGTTGTGCGGTCTCAGGACCCACTGCCTCTTTTTTAAGCTTTATCTCTATTGAATCAGGAAGGGGATTCCCTTCAAGGCCCTCAAGCACATGATCTGTGCCCTTTAACGTCGTTTTCAGTTCTCTCAGTGCCTGATCCTTTGGAATATACTTCACCGATTCTACCGCATGCTCTTTCTTGAGAGTATTCATTATATTTTCTGCTTCTCCTCCTGAAAGCTTATCTTTCAGATAAAGCATCATCGAAAATCTCTCAGGAAGCTTCTGGGTTGCGACATCAACATTGTAGACAGAGAGAACGGTAAGCGCAGTAACAAGCAGACTTGCTGCAATTGCCAAAATGGAAAGAAGATTTATCCACTTTTCATGTAATATGCTGCTGAGTGCGAGCCTGAATGCGTAGGTGGCCATTTAACCACGTTCCTCACTGACAAGGTTTCCGTTGTCCAGTTTAAGTACCCTTCTCCCTGTATCCCGGAAAAGTTCTCTGTTATGTGTTGCAATAATGATTGTGGTACCCGTTGCGTTAATATTTTTAAATGTCCTTATGATACCTGCTGATGTATCAGGGTCAACATTACCTGTTGGCTCATCAGCAAGAAGAACTGCAGGTTCAGAAACGATTGCCCTTGCAATGACAACCCTCTGTTGCTCTCCACCGGATAAGGTATCCGGGTAATAATCTGCCTTGTGCCTCAGGTTTACTGTCTTAAGCGAATCGAATACGCGAGTCTTCACATCTTTATCATTTAGCCCTCTTATCCTGAGGGCAAGCGCAATATTATCAAATACATTCCTGTTATCCAGGAGCCTGAAATCCTGGAACACAAACCCGATCTTTCGCCTTAATAAGGGTATTTCTGATTCTTTAAGTGTATTGAGGTCCCGACTATCTATTGAAATAGTACCTTCATCAGGTTTTTCTGAAAGATACATTAACTTGAGCAGCGTTGTTTTCCCCGAACCACTCGGTCCTGTGATAAATGCCATCTCCCCTTTTTCGATGGAAAAGGTTATATTCCTTAAGGCTGTCTGAGTATCATATTGTTTTGATACGTTCTCAAAATGTATCATACGTTTAGTAACAAGTAACGAGTTAATAAAACAATAAAGAATATTTTATGTTCTTTACCTATACCTTTTAACTTGTTACTTTTCATTTCTTTAGTGCCTCTTTGACTGTTTCCACAATATCATCTGTAGTAAGGCCATAAAGTTTTAATAATTCCTCTGGCTTTCCAGAACAACCAAACGAGTCCTTTATCCCTATCCTTCTCACCTGAACAGGAAAGTTTTCAGATAGAAATTCGCTTACCGCACTTCCCAGACCACCTATAATCGAATGCTCTTCGGCTGTAACAATGAGCCTGCATGACCTGGCAGCGTTGAGTAACGTCTCGGTATCGAGAGGTTTTACTGTAGACATATTGATTACGCCAGCATCTATGCCAGCATCTTTAAGAATCTTTGCAGCCTCAATCGCAATGGATACCATAATCCCCATTGCCACTATATTTGTATCCTTGCCTATATGAAATGGATACGCCTTTCCTATTCTAAATTCATACTCAGCAGGCATCACTGCGGGAACTTTAGCCCTCCCGAGCCTCACATACACAGGACCGTAAAAATTTGCGATCACATTTATGACCTGCATTGTCTCATAACCATCAGAAGGGACGATGACAGTCATATTCGGGAGAACTCTCATAAGTGCGATATCCTCAGTTGACTGATGTGACGCACCGTCTTCTCCAACAGTAATACCTCCATGACTTGCGATAAGTTTCACATTGAGATTCGAGTAACATACCGTCTGTCTTATTTGCTCCCATGCCCTTCCCGTCTCAAAGACCGCAAAGGTCGATGCAAATGGAATTTTTCCTGAAAGTGCCAGTCCGCTCGCAGTGCCAATCATATCCTGTTCAGCGATCCCAATATTGTAGAAACGGTCAGGAAATGCCTTTGCAAACTTCCCTGTCTTTGTCGAGCCTGAGAGGTCTGCATCAAGGACTACAATGTTATCTCTCTTTTTCCCGAGTTCAAGAAGTGTCTCTCCATAGGCATCTCTTGTAGCCATTGATTTCCCGACTATGCTCTGCTGTCCGGCTGCTTTATCAAACATTATTTCACCTCTACGAGTCATTGACCATTGCCATCAAGTTCCTTTAATGCCATTTCAAGTTCATCACGAGTAGGTACAATCCCATGATACTCAACTTTACCTTCAAAAAAAGAGACACCTTTCCCTTTAACCGTACGGGCGAGGATTACGCTTGGTTTTCCTTTGATTGTTTCTGCCTCATCAAAGGCTTTGAGTATTGCTTCCATATCATGACCATCAATATCAATCACATGCCATCCAAAGGCACTCCATTTAGAGGCAACAGGCTCTATAGCCTTCACTTTTGATACGGGGCCATCTATCTGGAGGCCGTTGAGGTCTATTATTGCACATACGTTGTCAAGCTTGTAATGTGCTGCGGTCATTGCAGCCTCCCAGACCTGACCTTCCTGAGTTTCACCATCACCTAAAAGGCAATATACCCTTGAATTGAGATTATCTATTTTCAGGCCGATCGCAATTCCATTCGAAATAGAGAGCCCCTGGCCAAGAGAACCTGTTGAAATCTCAACACCTGAAAGGGTTTTTGAACAAGGATGGCCCTGAAGAGGACTGCCTATTTTACGGAGTGTCTTAAGCACCGAGATATCGAAATAACCTGTCAGAGCTAACACAACATAAAGCAAAGGCGCTGCATGTCCTTTTGAAAGGATAAATCTGTCTCTTTCTCGCCAATTCGGGACATCCGGTCTGTGACGCATTTTGTAAAAATAAAGTGCAGTCACCACATCAGCTGCTGAAAGTGAACCCCCTGTATGTCCTGAGCCTGCTTCTGTGAGCATCTTTAGTATCTCGATCCTTACCCTCTTTGCCTGTTGTTTCAGAAAGACAGTGTCTCTCTTGTCCATTTACTAATGAGCTCCTGTTTTTTTAGTATCTTCAGGTTTCTCCGCTCTCGTATATTTTCCTGAGAGGAGTTCTTTTATCATACTTCTGTGTTGATCTTTCATCAGTTTTCCGACTTTCTCTTTATAATCAGACCTCTCCAAAATATGTTCGTAGGCGGTCTTTTTGGATGCGAGGATCGCACCCTGTGAATAAAGAAGTGTCACCACTACAGGATTCTTTATTCCATTATCCTCTGTCTGGATGTGGTATCTTGTCCCTTTGTATGATATGTTGGTATTGTATCCACCAAGCATTTTCTTAATTGTCTCAATAGTTTTTAGACTATTTTTAATTATATATACCATGGGCAAAAAAAGGAAGAGGGCGAATTCGAACGACCAAGCTTTAGACCGGTCAAAATTTTCGTTCAGTGAGCGAGAAGGCATTTTTAGTAGTGTAGAAAGAATTTTGCTTACAGAGGTATAATGCTTTTAATGGAAAACTCTCGTTATTTAAATGAACTCTTAAAATGCGTCCGTTGTGGAAGCTGCAAGGCCTTTTGTCCAACGTATGATGAAGACTTGACCGAAACAATGGGTGCACGGGGAAGGCTTGCACTTCTCTGGGGTCTCTCTACAGGACAACTGAAACCATCAGCTGTTCTCAATGACCGCATATTTAGTTGTATATTGTGTGGTGCATGCTCAGGATCGTGCCCACTTGAAATTGATATAAAAGAGCTTATATACCTTGGCAGAAGTCTTTTGAAGGGTTCTGATGTAAAAAGGCGCTATCTTCGTCTCCTCACAAAATTTTCTTCAAAAAGGCCTGAACTTAGTTTCAATCTCCTCAAGATAGCCCAGCATGTGTTATTTCCCTATCTTTTGAAAAAGGGTATCCTCCCGTTTCATATTGAACTTCCTGAACATCACCTAAGAGATAGAGTCCAAATATTCACCGTATCGAAAAAGAGAGGCAGGGTTGCAGTTTTTACAGGGTGCACAGTGAATTTTCTTTATCCACATTTAGGGGAATCGCTTATTAATGTATTACAAAAGCTTCATTATGAGGTTATCTTACCAGTTGGTGAGGTATGCTGTGGTGCGCCCTTGAGAACACTCGGTCTTGAAAAAGAGGCGATTGAACTTGCAAAAAAGAACTTCAGAATATTCAGCAAGCTGAATGTTGATGCAATACTGAGTCTCTGTCCCACATGTACACTTACTCTCAAAGAAGAATATCCAAAGCTCATCGGTGAAGGCATTGAAAGAGCAATGGACATATCACGCTTTCTTATAAATAAAATAGATTCACCTCTTCCATCTCTCTCTTCCCAGTCTGTGACTGCAACCTACCATGACCCGTGCCACCTCAGTTACGGGTTGGGTATTAAGAAAGAGCCGAGGGAAATCATAAAAAACATTGGCATCAATTTAATAGAGGCTGAGGAAGAGCGATGCTGTGGATTCGGAGGCATTTTTAGTCTTTCTTACAAAGAGCTCTCACAGGGACTTCTCGAAAAATGCATCGGAAACTATACGAAAACAGGAACAGAGATAATGATCACTGCATGCCCTGGCTGCATGATACAGCTCACAAAAGAGATTAAAAACAAGCCTGTGTTACATTTAATAGAGGTGATAGAAGAGGCATTATTTCATGAATCCGGAACTCTTCAAGTCAATGTATGATTATGTGCAATGGGTCGTGAACAGAATATTTATTCAGTATAGCGAAAATCTACAGAAACTTGCTAAAATAAAAAAGAGGTGAATGGGAATGAGTATTCTGCCTGAAGGAGAACAGCTCAGGAAAGCAGTCAGATGGATATCAGAGGAGCGTGAATTCAGAGAAAATGCTGTACTTTCCAAATTGATTGATGAGGCCTGTATAAAGTTTGATCTCACACCTGCTGATGCTGAATTTCTTATGCGGTGTTTTACTGGGGAAGATTCAAAAAAGTAGGATTAAATACATTTTTATTTCTTTTAACATTTTTATACTATTCCCTCAGTATTTTTATAGTATAATTAACCTCTGAAAACCTTTTTACCCATTTTTATAAAGGGAGGCCTTATGAAATTTTTCATTGACACAGCAAACATTAATGAGATTAAGAAAGCATGGGAACTTGGTGTGATAGATGGTGTCACCACGAACCCGTCTCTCATGTCAAAGGAGGGGAAAGACCCGATTGAATTATTAAGGCAAATCTGCAGCATTGTCAATGGCCCTGTAAGTGCTGAGGCAGTAACCATGACTGCAGATGAGATGGTCAAAGAAGCAGAGTCCCTTTCAAAAATCCATGAAAACATTGTGGTAAAAATACCTATGATTGAGGAAGGACTCAGAGCAGTTAAAAGACTGTCAGGCATGGGTATCAAGACAAATATGACTCTTGTCTTTTCTCCAAGTCAGGCTTTACTTGCGGCAAAAGCTGGTGCTACGTATGTGAGTCCCTTTGTGGGAAGACTTGATGATATAAGTCATTTTGGAATGGGAATTGTGAGTGAAATATTAGAGATTTATGAAAACTACATCTTTGATACCGAAGTAATCGTTGCGAGTGTGAGGAATCCGCTCCATGTAGTAGAGGCTGCAAGGATGGGTGCTCATATCGCAACCATCCCTTATTCTGTTATACTACAGTTAATAAAACACCCGCTTACAGATGTAGGCATCGAAAAGTTCTTGAAGGACTGGGAAAAAGTACCAAAGAAATAAAAATCAAGGTTAAGGCAAAGGTAAATTTAAAAAAATTAAACTCTAAATCTAAACCTCAACCTGAATGGAGTTAGAATGCCGATATTTGAATATAAATGCACTATGTGCAGTGAGGATTTTGAGAAACTTGTTTTTGGAAACCAGGAAGTCATTTGCCCTAAATGTAGCTCTAAAGAGGTAAAAAAGAAGTTTTCTGTTTTTTGTGCCACCGGCACTCAAAAACCCCTTGCCGGCACAGGTGCGGCCTGTACCTCCTGCAGTAAAACCTCGTGTAGTTCGTGTGGATAAAGTTAGCAATTAGGGAGCCGTTATACTCAGTCCTCAATGGTCTTGTCAGTGTATGGTAGGCGTCTGAACATCAACAATTCGAAGATCTGACCCCCTCTGTAATACCTTCTGTAATACTGTGAAGTTGCAAAAACTTTGTCATCTT
>JBGPQS010000015.1:0-12127 GCA_041489235.1 Thermodesulfovibrionia bacterium | reverse complement strand
GAAATTGTTGCTCCGGGAATTCCTTTATATACCATAGGAGACCTTGAGAATCCGTGGATAAAGGTATATGTGAAGGAAGATAAACTTGGTCATGTAAAGCTCGGGCAGAAGGCAAAAGTTAACACTGACTCTTACCCGGGAAAGACATACGAAGGTACGGTCACCTTCATCTCGTCAGAAGCAGAGTTTACTCCGAAGTAAGTTCAGACACAGGAGGAGAGGGTGAAGCTTGTTTTTGGGGTGAAGGTAATGTTGAAAAATATAACGATGAACTTAAACCGGGGATGCCTGCAGATGTGAGGATATTGTTGAGATGAATCATTGGTAAACTATAATTGATCAGGGAGGACATGGTATTTCGCTCATTCTCGACCCCGATGAATATCGGGACCTCCGAGGTGGTCGTATCGACCAAAACCGCTCAAATACCATGTCCTCCTTATATTTGTGAGTAATAGAAACTCAAATGAGTAAAAATATAGCAATAAAAACATCAAATCTGACAAAGGTCTTTAATGGCAATATCGCTGTTGATAATCTCAACCTCGAGATTGAAAGAGGTGAATTATTCGGACTTGTCGGACCGGATGGTGCAGGAAAGACAACAACAATGAGACTTCTTGCAGCAATTATGGAGCCAACATCAGGTGAAGCATGGGTTGCAGGCCATTCAATCATTAAAGAAGGCGAAAGGATTAAGGAAAATATCGGGTACATGTCACAGAGGTTCGGGCTCTATGAAGACCTTACGGTAATGGAAAATGTACTATTCTATGCAGACCTTTATGATGTACCTGAAAAAGAGCGGCCAGCAAGAATCGAAAGGCTCCTCGGTTTCAGTAATCTCACGCCTTTTAAAAGCAGGCTCGCAGGAAAACTTTCAGGAGGGATGAAGCAAAAGCTCGGCCTTGCCTGTGCCCTTATTCATACACCTGAGGTCTTGTTTCTTGATGAACCGACAAATGGTGTTGACCCTGTTTCGAGAAGAGATTTCTGGAGGATTCTTTATGACCTCCTGAGAGAGGGGGTGACAATTTTCATTTCAACTGCATATCTTGATGAAGCAGAAAGATGTACTAGGATAGGTCTTATGTATAGAGGAAGGCTGTTGATGAAGGATGAACCAATGGCGGTTAAAAAGTCACTTGGCATGCCAATGATAGAACTATGGTCTGATGATGCGAGAACCGCGAAAGGTATTGTGAAGGAGATTGAAGGTGTTAAAGGGGTAAATATTTATGGTGACAGACTCCATGTTACCATTGAAGAAAGGGAGAAGGTGGAGAGCATTATTGCTCAGTTGAGGCATGGGGGAATAGAGATAAAAGATTACCGGGAGATTTTGCCTTCAATTGAGGATGTCTTTATTTCGATGGTGGAAGGGAAGTGAAAGAAAACAACTTTACAGTAAAGGTTGAGGGATTGACTCGTAAATTTGGGGATTTTGTAGCTGTAGACAACATAAGCTTGCGTATTGAAAAAGGTGAAATCTTTGGATTTCTTGGGCCAAATGGCGCAGGCAAGTCAACAACCATTAAGATGCTTTGTGGACTTTTACTCCCCACCAGCGGGAACGGTTTTGTTAACGGGTATGACGTCATGAAAGAATCTGAAGAAATAAAAAAACATATAGGCTATATGTCTCAGAGGTTTTCTCTCTATGATGACCTCAAAGTAGAAGAAAATATCAATTTTTTTAGTGGAATTTATGGAGTTTCACATGAGAAAAGGAAGGAGAGAAGGGAATGGGTTTTAGAAATGGCAAGCCTTAAAGATAAAAGAAATACTATCACAAGAACTCTCCCTGGAGGTTTTAAACAGAGGCTTGCTCTCGGCTGTGCCATACTGCATGAACCGCCAATACTCTTTCTTGATGAGCCAACATCAGGGGTTGACCCGATTTCACGAAGAAACTTCTGGAATCTTATCTATGAGATGTCACGGGCAGGAACGACTATTTTTGTCACAACCCATTACATGGACGAGGCTGATTACTGCGACAGACTTGCCCTCATATACAGAGGGAGGATTATTGCTGAAGGGACGCCAAATGAATTGAAGCAGGAATACATGAAACGTGATGTCCTGGAAATTGAGGTTGATAGGGTTGTTGATGCGATGGAAGTTATAGAGAAAAATAAAATTGAAACAGCAATCTTTGGAAGTCTTTTGCACGCAACTGTTGATGATGCTAAACTGGCAATTCCACAAATCAAGAGGATACTTACAGATTCAAATATTATAGTTAATAGGATTGAGAAGATTGTGCCCTCTCTTGAGGATGTATTTGTGACGTTGATAGAAGTGTCATAGCCCCTTTTAATCCCCCCTTACCAAGGGGGGAATTGAAGGGGGTCATAATTTTCATATGAAACTTTTAAGAATCAAGGCAATAGTAAAAAAAGAGCTCATCCAGATATGGCGGGACCCATTGAGCCTTGCTATGGCATTTTTAATGCCTGTAATACTCCTTTTTATCTTTGGTTATGCAATAAGCCTTGATGTAAATAACCTCACCACAATCGTCTATGACCGGGATAAGAGCAGTTTAAGCAGAGAACTTATTTCAGGGTTCAGTGCATCAGGCTATTTCACCGTTATTCATAATGCAGAAAGACAGGATGATATTGATAAATATATTGATTCAGGCAGAGTTAGGGTTGCACTATGGATACCAGAAGACTTTTCTAAGAACCTCATAACTGGCAAAAAGGCAGAGCTTCAGGTGATTGTTGACGGGAGTGATTCAAATATTGCAACTATTGCATTGGGATATATCTCTGCAGTCTCAGAACTATATTCAAAAAGAATAATGGGAAGCCTTATAACACCTGTTATAGACTACCGCTTGCGTGTCTGGTATAACCCTGAACTCAAATCAAGGAATTTCATAACACCTGGACTTATCGCAGTCATAATGGCGGTCATCGCTGCACTCCTTACTTCTCTTACTATTGCGCGGGAATGGGAGCGGGGAACTATGGAACAGCTCATCTCTACACCAATAAAAACTCCTGAGCTGATTTTGGGAAAGTTGATACCCTATTTCATTATTGGCTTTATAGATGTAATGATGTCTGTCCTGATAGTTGTCTATTTGTTTCAAGTTCCATTGGTAGGCAATGTCTTTTTGCTTATGGTATTTTCGTCGCTATTCCTCTTTGGCAGTCTGAGTTTCGGAATCCTTATATCAATCATTGCAAGGTCACAGCTTGTTGCAAGCCAGATAGCGATGGTTACCACTTTTCTTCCCGCCTTCCTCCTTTCCGGGTTTATGTTCGCCATATCAAACATGCCGCAACCACTCCAAATCCTGACACACATTATTCCAGCGAGGTACTTCGTCACAATGCTCAAAGGGATTTTTTTAAAAGGCAATACATTCACATTACTTATAATGGAAACGGTATTATTATCAATCTTTGGAGTGGTCGTTTTTATCATTGCGAATAAAAAGTTCAAGAAAAGGATTATATAACCGTGTATGAACGTATAAAGCAGATGATAATCAAGGAATTCATCCAGATCTTCAGGGACAGAAGAATGAAGGCAATTATCTTTGGTGTCCCAATTATGCAGTTGATAGTATTCGGTTATGCAGTTACCACAGATGTCAATAACATATCAACTGCATTTTATGACCTTGATAGATCAAATGAGAGCAGGGAGCTTGCACGAAGGCTTGAATCATCTGGATACTTCACTATCAGATATTCTCCAGGGTCTTCAGGAGAAATCAGAGAATTGCTTGACCGAGGGAAAGTTCTCTGCGCATTTCAGATTAACAGGGGATTTGGCAGGGATATTCAAAAAGGAATTCAAACAGAAATACAGGTAATTGTTGATGGAACCGATTCAAATACAGCAACTGTTGCAATGAACTATACAAACAGGGTTATTACGAAATATGCGATGGATATAAGAGCACAAAATTATGAGGTAACCACAAATCCCCTTTCACCCACTTTAATAAAGGATGGCAAAGGGGGATTAGATGTCCGTACAAGGGTATGGTATAACGCAGACCTGCGTTCAAGAAACTATAATGTGCCGGGAGTCATTGCATTAATGATAATGCTCATTTGTCTTCTTCTCACTTCGATGGCTGTAGTACGTGAAAGAGAGATAGGAACGATGGAACAACTCATGGTTACCCCTATCAGACCTGTTGAACTCATGCTTGGCAAGACCCTCCCTTTTGGTATCATAGGTTTCTTTGACATGATTCTTGTGACTGTAGTCGCCTTATTCTGGTTTAATATTCCTATAAGAGGTTCATTGCCGCTTCTGTTCTTATGCACGGCGACGTATCTTTTATCAGTCCTGGGCATAGGGCTTTTCATATCAACGATATCAAAGACACAACAACAGGCACTGATGGCAACATTTCTTTTCTTTTCTCCAGCTGTGTTGCTCTCTGGATTTATGTTTCCCATAGAAAATATGCCGGAGGTCATACAATATGGGACTTATTTAAATCCACTCAGATATTTCCTCGTAATAATCAGAGGAATATTTTTGAAAGGTGTCGGAATAGACACACTCTGGCCCCAGATGGGTGCACTGTTAGTGTTAGGTGTGGGAGTGATCACAATAAGCTCATTGAGGTTTAAAAAGAGATTGGGGTGATATTGAAGAGTTCCCATGTATAATTTATAATGAAGTATGGTTAATTTAATCATTTGCTATGCTCCCGAAAAAGAACTTTTTAAGCAAAGGAGATGAATTATGAAATACAGAGTTCTTATCATTTGTCTGGCGAGTTTAATTTTTGCTTCTATTGCTTCAGCCCAGGTGTGTGTTGATTGCCATAAGAAAATTAATCCTCAAATTATCTCCGATTGGCAACTGAGCAAGCACAGCCAAAACGGGATTGAATGCTCAACATGCCATAGCGATCAACATGAGTCAGCATATGATGTTGAAAAGATAAGAATTCCAACTCCTGAGGTCTGTGCTGGCTGTCATCAGAAGCAGGTTCAGCAGTTCAAGGGAGGAAAGCATGCCTTTGGCTGGGTTTCGATGAAAGCAATGCCGACTGCCCACTGGCAACCTATGGCTTTGATGGAAGGAATGAAGGGTTGTGGCGGATGTCATAAGATCGGATTAAAGACAGAGACTGAGATAAAAGAATTAAGGAGAGAGGGTGGCGGTTTCGGTCTTGCTTCATGCGATGCATGCCATACACGTCACCTCTTCTCTGCACAAGAAGCAAGACAACCACAGGCCTGCCAAACCTGCCACATGGGTATTGACCATCCACAGTGGGAAATGTATTCATCATCAAAACACGGAGTCAGGTATTTACTGAAACAGAGTAAAATGCTCCCTGAAACAGTTGCGGCACCGACCTGTCAGACCTGCCATATGCAGGAAGGGAATCATGCTGTGAGGACAGCATGGGGATTTCTCGCTGTGAGGCTTCCAATGCCTGAAGACAAGCAGTGGGCCTCTGACCGGACCACAATTCTTCAAGGTCTTGGTGTCCTTGACACGGAGGGAAAACCAACAGCACGACTTGAAGTTGTAAAGGCAGCAGATGTTGTACGACTCACTCAGGAAGATTGGAAAAACGAACGTGAGAAGATGTTAAGAACGTGTAATAAATGCCATTCTTTTAATTTTGCAAAGGGTGAGATCGAAAAAGGCGATCAGATGATCAGAGAATCGGATCGTTTGATGGCTGAAGGACTTCGAATTGTTGCCGCCTTATACAAGAATGGCTTACTTGCAAAGCCAAAGAATTATGCCTTTCCATTTCCTGACCTGCTTACCTTTCATGATGCACCAACGGTTATTGAGCAGAAACTCTTTTTGATGTTTCTCAAGCACAGGATGAGAACATTCCAGGGCACATTTCATGCTAACCCCGATTACGCATTATGGTATGGCTGGAGCGAAATGCAGAGAGACTTAACAGAGATTAAAGCAATGTCTGAAGAACTCAGGAGAAGTCATAAAAAGAAAGGGAAATAAAGCATACAATCTTAGTGGCGGCTTTCAGCAAATGTCCTGAGCCATTTACTTCTGGAAGGGTGCTTGAGTTTTCTTATTGCTTTGGCTTCTATCTGTCTTATCCTCTCGCGTGTAACATCAAATTCCGTTCCAACCTCTTCAAGTGTATGGGGGATATCTTCGCCAATACCAAATCGTCTTCTTATTATTTTCTCTTCCTTGGGAGAGAGAGAGCATAAAATCTTGTCAATCTGCTTTTTCATTTCATCTCGTATCGCGGCATCAAGTGGAGATAACATTGCCTTATCTTCTATAAAGTCTCTTAGATAAGTGTCTTCTTCTTTCCCGATAGGGGTTTCAAGAGATATAGGATTTCTTGAGATTTTAAATATTCCCTTTATCTTTTCCACGGGAATATTCAATCTTGTAGCGATTTCATCAACAGCAGGCTCTTTGCCCTGTTCCTGAACAAATTCCCTTGTTGCCTTGGTTATTTTATTGCACGTTTCTACCATGTGCACTGGTATCCTTATTGTCCTTGACTGGTCTGCAAGTGCCCTTGTTATTGCCTGCCTAATCCACCAGGTTGAATAGGTGCTGAACTTGTATCCACGCCTATACTCGAATTTATCAACAGCCTTCATAAGCCCGATGTTTCCTTCCTGAATGAGATCCGAAAAACTCAACCCTTTACTGAAATATCTTTTTGCAATGCTTATTACGAGACGCAAATTAGATTCTATCATCGTCTTTTTTGCTTCATGTACTTCTCTTTCCCCATCCATAAGAACCTTAACAGCCTTCTTCATTCCAGCGAACTTTAGACCAAATAACGTTTCTATTTTTTTAATTTCCTTTTTGTACGACTGACATTCTTTATTCATATAAGATCTTGAATATCGTATCCTTTTTCTTATGACTGCAATTTTCTTCTGCAGGTCGTCTATTTCTATTACTGACTGTTTCAGTTCATCAGAGAATGCAGTGATGATATCCTCTTTTAACCTGAGTTCACGTATTTTTTCATGTATTTGGCACCTGTTTTTATCGAGAGTATTAATGAGTGTTCGGGTGGGATTTGTAACCTCCTTATTTGGAGCTCTTTTAAAAGTTTTACGTGGTTTGATAGGAGGGGTCTCTTTTAATTTTTGGAGGTATATATTTCTTTTCTGGTAAAGGTTACCAATTTTCTCTGTAATGTCATAAAATCGTTTTCTTTCGAGTAATAAGTCTTCTTCTGAGTATTCTTCTCCATTCTGAACAATCTCTGTAAAAGGAGCCTCTCCGCTTCTGACCATCTTGCCCAAGGTGATAAGTTTCCTTAGTGCAAAGGGAAGTGAAAATATTGCTCTATGAACCTTCTCCATTCCATCTTCTATTTTTATGGCAATCTCTATCTCGCCTTCCCGTGTAAGTGGTAACATGTTTCCCATTTCTTTTAGATAGAAACGTATGGGGTCTTTCTCGTCTTCTGTAAAACTATGGTCTCTTTCTTCCTTGGTGATGCTCTCCACTTCATTATTTATATACTTGGCGTATTTCTCATCATCATATTCATCGAAGTAATCAAAATAATCAAAATAATCTTTCATGGAATAACCCTTTTCATAAGACTACGTTTTTCTTTCAGCAGTAAATTCAGAAGAGCAATATCACCAGATTCTTCCGCATGTCTTACTTTCTCTTCAAATTTTTTCTGCAAGAGTGTATGCAAACAATCATCAATGTTTCTGTCAATATGTTCTAAGTCAAATCCGGGTTTTAGAGAGAGAGCAGTAATTATGACTCTTTCCGAATCATCTGCTGCATCGAGAAGGGAACTTAAATTACATTTTTTAACAAGTGCCTTAATTTTCTTAAAGAGTGACTTTATTGTATCTTCTTTTAAATCTTCAATATCTAATCGTGAGAATATATCATCTGCTTTTTCAGGAGATGCAATAATCGCGCTTAAGAGAAGATACTCCTCTCTACTCTTTATTGTCTTATCCATCTTGAGTACTTCCAATTTATGGGGACCAGACTTTTTCTTTATCTTTTTGAGTTCACTTCTGAGAACTGATTCATGTATCCTCAATCTGTCAGCAAGTTCACTGAGGAGTTCTTCAGCTAAAATCAAATCTGTTGTGGCTGCAATTATTCCAAGAGCATCTCTTATGGTATCTATTCTGTCTCCCCTTGACGTAGTCTGGAGGAACTCTATAATAGACAGAGCACTGGAAAGTAAATTTTTAAACTGCTGTTCGCCATTCTTTCTTAAAAAACTATCTGGATCTTCACCTTTAGGAAGGAGCGAGATTTTTATTCTGAAGTCACATTCAGAAAGGATCGCAAGAGACCTTTTTACAGCAGCAACACCTGCTTCATCACTATCAAAAACGATTACTATTTTTCCGGTGAGCGGTTTGAGCCACTGCAAGTGCTGTTTATTAAGCCTCTGTAAATGGCTGTTTGTAGAAAGGTGATGCTTTTGTTCAGAGTGACTCGACGTTAAAGCTGTGCCCAATGGTGCAACTGTGTTTTTGAAACCATATTGGTGGCATACTATCGCATCAAGATAACCTTCAACAATAATGGCATAACCTTTTTTCCGTATCTCTTCTTTTGCGAGATTCAAGGCAAAGAGTGCCTCGCCTTTTTTGAATACCTCTGTCTCAGAAGTATTAAGGTATTTAGGGAGAGAATTATCCATAACCCTTCCACCAAAGGCAATCACATCATTCTGATAATTAAATATGGGGAAGATGATACGTTTCCTGAATACATCCCTGTAACCTCTTTCATCAGACAGAGCAAGCCCTGCATCTTTGATAAGAAAATCGCTGAAGCCTGTCTTCCTCAGATACTTACAAAGACCATCCCTTTCATCAGGCGCATAACCTATACTAAATCTCTGAATGGACTCCACGTGAATACCCCTTTTCTTGAGATATGCGCTCGCTGCTTCTGAATTATTAAGGGTTTTTACAAAAAAATTCATTGCCTCTTTGTTTACAAGGAGTATCTTATCGCGCTTTTCATAAAAATCTTTGCTCACCGTGAAATCTGTTATCTTAATGCCGGCTTTTTTTGCAATATGCCGTAATGCTTCACCGAATGAGAGGTTTTCGTGTTTCATCAAAAAGCTTACGACATCGCCCCCGATTCCACATCCAAAACAGTGAAATATCTGCTTGGATTGGCTGACCATAAATGAAGGGGTTTTTTCAGAATGGAAAGGACAGTTCGCTTTATAGTTCTGGCCTGTTTTCTTTAAGTTGACATAATCAGATATAAAATCAACAATATTTATTTTAGACTTTATTTCTTCAAGGAGTCTATCAGCTTTCATTAAGCTCAGTTACGGGTTGATTCCGACCTGCTGAATCTTTTAAAGCCGGAGCAATCAAGAATTTCTATTGATTCACTTTTAGTGAGTCCATCGATGAGTAAGTTCAGGCCGAGTGTATCGCTTGAAATATGTCCGGCGATGACGACATTCAAATGGTTTTTTTCTGCTTCTTTATGATGGTCCTCGCTGAGGTGCATCCCCACTATTGTACTCACTCCGCTTGTGGTAAGGCTTTCGAATATGTCCTTTGCTCCCTCTGTGCCGCCTGTCATATCTACAAAGATTTTTCCTGCTTTTCTATTCTTCTGGCCAAGAGTAATCTTGGGGCTGACGCTATGAAGACATGCATCTTTGTATTCAGGAATCCCCTTGAGTATGTCGAGCACATCTGCGACAAGATAAGGTTTTTTTTCATCGAACAGCCACTGGAGATAATTTGCAACCATGTTGTCAGCAGGTGTATGAAGACAGAGAAATGGAATATTGAGAAGCCTTGCTGCATCAACTGCCCTTGTATGGTTCGCAGGCATCAATTTTCGCTCTACTTCCTTTATCCTCCCCTCCATGAGTCCTTCTGCGATATTAATAGGGACACCAAATCTGTTCAAAATATCAGACTGCATCTGCATTACACTGTAAAGGTTTGCGTATGCTCTTCCTTCAGGATGGTGTGAGAGAAGGAGATCAATATGCCTGCCCTTTGATCTGAGGTTATCAGCAAGGAGTATTTCCCCAACTTCAATATCAATACCGACGAGGATATTTTTAATCTCCTCTTCACCTGTGCCGTAGAGAATTCTTGAATCAGAATAAGGGTTCTGGAGGGATTCTGTGTCAAAAAACTCTCTCTCGTCTGGTTTAAGTTCATCAAACTCTTTTTTCCTGAGTAACAGATCTTTCATGGCAGCATCCTTGCCACGAGGATCATTCTCGAGGCCAATTTCTATAGCTTTTTTGTAAATATCTTTCAGTTTCATATCTTTTCCAAAAGTTCCTTTACGCGATGATTGACAGCTTTTCCATCCGCAGCGCCTTTTACACGAGGCATAAGGAGGCGCATTACCTTACCTATGTCTTTTATGTCTTGTGCAGAAGATTCTTTTATTGTCTCGACGATTATTCTGTCAAGTTCTTCCGGGGTGAGTTGACTTGGCATATATGATTGGAGTATTTCGAGTTCCTGTTTTTCTTTATTGGCAAGGTCATCTCTTCCTCCCTTTGAAAACTGTTCGATTGAATCCCTTCTCTGTTTAGAGAGCATAGAGATAACAGAGAGCACTTCTTCTTCAGACAATTCTCCCCTTTTTTCTATCTGCCTGTTCTTAAGGGCTGCCTTTGCCATCCTTAAGACAGAAACCTTCAGTTTGTCCGATGTCTTTATAGCTACCTTTAACTCATCGTCAAATTTCTGCAGAAGGGACATTACCTTACCGCCAACTTTACTCTCTTAAGAGCTTTTTTACGGGCAGCAAGTGCAGCAAGAGCCTTTTTTTTCCTTTTTACACTTGGTTTCTCGTAGTGCTCCCTTTTCTTTATCTCGGAGAGGATTCCTTCTTTTTCACACTGTTTTTTAAACTTTTTCAGTGCGTTTTCAAAAGACTCGCTCTCACGAACCCTTACAAAGGGCATTCATATACCCCTCCCCTCTGTCTGAAAATTAAATGTAATTCTACCAATTTAATGATTACCCTGTCAATGTCCGTAATAGGTCACTATAAAATGAAAATGGTGTAATAAAGGGTTCTCTTATCCTTTTCTTGAACTCACGGTTCAGCAGGAGGAGATTCTTCAACCTCCGCCACTGAAATCCGATGGTGCAGAGGAAGTTGAAAGGCTTTTTCCCGGAGAAACACAACTAAATACAGAAAATATTTTCTTTATATCACCTGACCTGCATTTTGGACACATGTTATCTTTTTCTGTAGAAACTGCCTTTTGTAATTCAGAGAAACGGTGATTACGTTTTTTGCACACATATTCATAGATCGGCATGAAAAACCTCCAACATTTTAACTATGTTACTACATTCTGAAAGTTAAATCAAAAATGGTATAATGCGCAGTGATTACTATTTTGCGCGGATGGTGATCATGTCCAATAGAGAAGCGATTACATCTTCAGACCTCCCGATAAATTTCAAACTGCTTGCATCCAAAGAAGTCCTGAACAATGAGTCACTCAAGGCAGGGATCGAGGACATAGAGAAATCAAGTATTATCACTGCCCTCGAGCAGCCAGGCTGGGTTCAGGCAAAGGTAGCGAGGATGCTCGGCATTACGTCACGGCAGATCGGGTATAAGATTAAGAAGTACGGAATAGGTGTCCTGACTACTTTTAAGAGACTTCATAATCCTTGTATGCATTCTTTATTTGACTGAATATTTTATTTGACAATCTTATCAGAGTTGGTATATCTCTCAATGGAAATTTTTTCAAGAATGAAATCCATTGACTAAAAGGGACTGACTTTTTATAAAGATTGTAGAGTTCTCTGTAGAATTCTTTAAGAGGAAGAGTTGTTGGAAGAAGGGTATGTAAAAAATCAAAATAGTCGTAATTATGTGTTATTAGTTGATCTTTAACGTTTTCATAAAGGTCTGTTCCTGGAAGAGGAGTAAGAACTGCAAAGGTTGCAAAGTTTAATTTCATGCTTCTGCAATAATCAATAAAATTCCTGAAGTCTTCCTTCATAAAATCAGGTTTCACAATAAAAGAAGCATAAATCTCGATACCCAGTGACTGGAGGATTGTGACCGCTTCCCTGTTGTGTTTTAATGTAGAGCCCTTCTTGATATAGTTCAGGTCTTCGTCCTTGAAAAACTCAAGCCCTACGAATACTCT
>JBGPQS010000014.1:0-12131 GCA_041489235.1 Thermodesulfovibrionia bacterium | reverse complement strand
ATCTTCGGATCTCTCATGTACATGTACATAACAATCCTTAAATAGAAGTATGCAGATATTACGCTGAAGATTACAGCAACAATAACAAGCCATGTGTAACCAGCATCGATTGCACTCATAAATACATATAACTTACCTATAAATCCTGCGGTGGGCGGAATTCCTGCAAGCGAAAACATGAATATAAGCATAATTGCTGCTAATAAAGGATGGGTTTTGGCAAGACCTTCATAGTCTTTAATTTCTTCACCTTTGAACCCTTCGGTTCTGAGCATGATTACTACTGCGAAGGCACCGATATTCATGAATGCATAGATCATCAGATATGTCATCATTCCTGCAAGTCCCTCGTTGTTTGCAACAATAACACCGAGAAGGGCGTATCCAGCATGTGCGATAGACGAGTATGCGAGCATTCTCTTAATGTTTGTTTGTGCTATGGCGACAATATTGCCTACTGCCATTGAAAGGATTGATAACGGTATGAGTATCGCTGTCCATTCGAACTGCATAGATCCAAAGGCAATCATAAAAACTCTGCCAAGGGCTGCAAAACCTGCTGCCTTTGGGCCAACTGACATAAAGGCTGTAATAGATGTTGGTGCTCCTTCATAGACGTCAGGCGCCCACATATGAAATGGTACCGCAGCTATCTTGAATCCGAATGCAATTGCAATGAGGAGCATAGAGAGTAAAAGTGAGTGATTCGCTGTAAGTCCATGTGTAGTAATAAATTGTGCAATTGCCTTAAGGTCAGTTGTGCCTGTGAGACCATAGACCATTGAAATACCATAGAGAAGGAAGGCTGATGAAAATGCACCAAGGAGAAAATACTTCAGCGCTGCCTCATTAGATCTCTTATCATATCGTATAAAACCTGCGAGTATATAAGTGCTCAGAGCCATAAGCTCAAGGCCAAGATAAAGAACAATAAGGTCAGCGGCAGATGCCATAATCATCATGCCGAGTGTTGAGAACAGAATGAGACTATAGTATTCTCCGAAATTTACTTTTTCTATAGCAATATACTTCACAGAGATCAAAATAGAGAGGATTGCATTAATGAAAAAGATGAGCTTGAAGAATGTGCTATACCCATCTGATATAAACATCCCTCCAAAGGTGGTACCTGAAGCACCAATCATAGAAAATGCGACACCACCAACACCTATACTACTCAAAAATGCGAGCACTTTCTTATTTTTTATGAAAAGCTCTGCGGTCAGGAGTATAAGAGCAAGTCCGGTCATTATAAGCTCAGGTATAACAGGTCCAATATCAGGAAGCTGGAAATTCATTTGACTACCTCCATAATAGTCTTTGCGATAGTTGTCTCTTGAATTCCACCTACATTAACCCTTTCGAGTAAATGCTGGACTGATGGATGCATGAAATCAAGGAACGGAACTGGATAAATGCCTATCCATAACACAAGAATTACCAGCGGAGCAAGCGTGATGATTTCTCTCGCATCCATGTCTGGAATATAAATAACCTTTGGATTTACCTTCATGAAGAACACCTTCTGATAAAGCCAGAGCATATAGGCTGCTCCAATAATAACTCCTGTTGCTGCAAGGACACCAGCCCATTTATTTGCAGTAAATCCGCCCAGGATTATGAGAAATTCACCAATGAATCCGTTTGTTCCCGGAAAGCCGACTGCCGCGAGTGTGAATACCATGAAGAAAGTTGCATACACAGGCATGGGCGTTGCGAGCCCACCGTAGTCTGCAATCTGTCGTGAATGTGTACGTTCATAAATTACCCCTACGCACAAGAAGAGCGCTCCCGTGACAACTCCATGGTTGATCATCTGTAAGATTCCGCCCTCAACGCCCTGGATGTTAAGAGCAAAAATTCCAAGCGTGACAAAACCCATATGGCTCACAGAGCTATATGCAATAAGCCTCTTTAAATCTTTTTGGACGAGACATACAAGTCCAGCATAAATAATAGCGATTATAGATAAAACAAATATAAAAGGAACCATTGCCTTTGAAGCCTCAGGGAATAGAGGGAGTGAGAATCTCAGGAAACCGTATGCACCCATCTTGATAAGAATAGCCGCAAGGATAACACTTCCTGCAGTTGGCGCCTCAGTATGTGCGTCAGGAAGCCATGTATGAACAGGGAACATCGGGACTTTTACAGCAAATGCTGAAAAGAATGCCCAGAAGAGCCAGAACTGAATCTGGTAAGGATATGACTTTTGCATTAATTCAAGAATATCGAATGTATTACCTGCATATAAGTAAAGGTAAATAATTCCGACAAGCATCAGGACACTACCAATCAATGTATAGAGGATGAACTTCATTGTTGCATAAATCCTGTTCGGACCTCCCCAGACTCCTATGATAAGATACATTGGTATGAGCATCGCTTCCCAGAAGATATAGAACAGGAAAAAATCTAATGAACAGAAGACGCCTCCTATTGCCCCGCACGTGAGAAGGATTGATATATAGAATTCTTTTATCTTTATCTTTATTGCATTCCATGAGATAAGAATGCAGAGAATTGATGAGAGCGTGGTGAGGAGGACAAGAAGAACACTTATCCCGTCAATGCCTAAATAGTAATTGATATTCCAGGCAGGGATCCACTCATGTCTTTCGACGAACTGCATTTTATAAGTCGTTTTATCAAAATGGGTAAACAATGGTAATGAAAGAATGAACGTTGCGGTACTGAAAATCAGAGCAATCCATTTGATCCATAGTTCCCTTGATCTGTTGATAAGAATGAGTAGTAAGGCGCCAACAACAGGCAGAAAGATAAGGGTGCTCAGAATTGGATAACCCAATTTGTTCATTATTACCTGTTCCATAATTATCTATTCCCTCCAACCACCTACAACAAAAACAATGCTGCGATAAAGAGTATTCCAGCAGCCATTATAATTGCATAGTGATATACAAACCCTGTCTGTATTTTCCTCAATATCTCGCTGAATTTACCAATTGATCTTGGAACACCATTCACGATACCTTCTATTATCTTTGCGTCTGTGAAACGTTCTATGAAACTATAGGCAATCCAGAGTGCAGGCTTTATGATAATAAAATGATAAAGTTCATCAACATAATATTTATTAAAGAGTGTCCTGTAAATAAAACTGAACCTTCGTGCAAGTATGAGAGGCACGCCCGTCTTTATGAGGTACATGATTGCAGCAATAATGATTCCGGAAACAGCTATAGTAGTTGAGATACCCATTATACCCCATTCATCCGCATGCGTACCATGGAGTTCCGGGTGACCTACTACAGGCGTTAAGAACTCAGCAAATTGTGCTCCGCCTCCTAACAGATGGGGAATTCCAACCCATCCTGCCCCGAGTGCGCCTGCAGCCAGGAGCATGAGAGGTACAGTCATAACCTTTGGAGATTCATGGAGGTGATGCTCTTCCTTATGGGTACCACGGAATTTCCCATGGAATGTGAGGAATATCATCCTGAATGAATAAAAAGGTGTGAAGAAGGCAACAGCAGTGATGAGAATCCATACAAGCATTCCCACAGGACTCCCGGATGCATAGGCAGACCATAGTATTTCGTCTTTACTGAAGAATCCTGCAAGGCCTGGAATTCCTCCTGCACTTAATGCTGCAATGAACATTGTCGCATAAGTAATCGGCATATATTTTCTGAGTCCACCCATTCTCTGAATATCGTTGTGATGAACAGCGTGGATAACACTTCCGGCAGCGAGGAAGAGAAGGGCTTTAAAGAAGGCATGAGTATAAAGATGGAATACCCCTGCTGCATAGGCACCAACACCACATGCAGTAAACATCATCCCAAGGTGGCTTACCGTAGAATATGCGATTACCCTCTTTATGTCATTCTGTGTCATGGCAATTGTCGCTGCGAACAGTGAAGTGACTGCTCCAGTGATAGCTACTACGTTCATCGCAACTTCTGAAGGATTGAATATGGGATTACATCTTGCAACCATGAATACGCCTGCGGTAACCATTGTTGCAGCATGGATGAGAGCACTCACCGGTGTGGGACCTTCCATTGCGTCAGGTAACCACACGTGGAGCGGTATCTGGGCTGATTTACCGACTGCACCGCAGAAGAGGAGGAGAGCTATCAATGTGATTAAGTCAACTTCAAATCCGAGGAAGTTTACTGTCTGACCGATTACACCTTTCACCTGGCTGAAAACAGGTGCATATTGGATTGTTCCGAAGGTGAGGAAAATCATTATGATACCGAGTGCAAATCCGAAGTCGCCAAATCTGTTTACAATGAAAGCCTTCTTGCCTGCATCTGCTGCAGCCCTCTTCTCAAACCAGAAACCTATCAGGAAGTAAGAACAAAGACCAACTCCCTCCCAGCCCACATAGAGCAGGAGAAAATTGTTTGCCATAACGAGCATGAGCATGAAGAATACAAAGAGGCTGAGATATGCAAAGAACCTGTAATAGCCTTTATCGCCGTGCATATAACCGATAGAATAGATATGGATAAGTGAGCCAACACCTGTAACGACGAAGAGCATTACTACGGTAAGCTGGTCAATTAAGAAACCCACAGAAACCTTGAAATCACCAGAAATTATCCATGTGTATAAGTCCTTATCTATTACCCTTCCGCCAATCACATCAATGAGTGTTATTACAGAGACAACAAATGAACCTATTATTGCAAGGCATGAGAACCAGTGTGCCTGATCTTTTATGTACCTTTTCCCAAACAGGATGTTTATCACGAATGCTGCAAGAGGTAAAAATGGTATTAATACATAAAGTTCCATATGCTCAATCCTTTAAACTTTTCATTTTTGTTATCCCTGCATCTCATGTATATCGTCCACATGTGCTGTGGCCTTGTTTCTGAACAATGCAATAATTATCGCCAGTCCGATAGCTGCTTCAGCAGCCGCAACAGTAATTATGAAAAATGTGAGTATTTGGCCCCGGGGATCCTGAAGATAATGGCTGAAGGCAATGAGACTTATATTGACACCATTCAGCATCAGCTCTATTGACATTAAGATAATGATGACATTCCTTCTCATGAGGAATCCTATGACACCTATCGTAAAGACTGCTGTGCTGAGCACTATATACCAGTTTAATGGAACCATTGTTTAACTTTTAAGCCTCCTTTTTGCAAGGACTATTGCACCCACTATGGCTACAAGAAGTACGACTGATGCGACCTCAAAAGGAAAGAGGAAATCAGTGTATAATACCTTTGCCAAAGCCTTGGTATGAGTTTCAGCTTTTATAAGTTCTATTGAATAGTTGCCTGGTGGGGCAGCTATAAATGACCTGAGTGATAGAATGAAAACGATAAATAAGGCAATACCAAAAGTAAACCCTGTGGGCCACGCACCAATAAATCTATTTACCTTGACCTCTTCCTTGATATTCAAAAATAGTATCGCGAAGAGATAGAGGACAAGTATTGCCCCGGCATACACAATAATCTGTATCGCTGCGATAAACTCAGCATTCAGAAAAAGGTAAAGACTTGCAATATGGAAAAATAGGAGGAGCATCCAGAGAACACTATGCACAGGATTCCTCCTCGTAATCACAAGAATTGAAAACACTATAATAGTTACTGCAAAATATGCAAAAAATAATTGTTGGAGCATTTTATCCCTTCCCCGTTTTTCTGAACATTGCCTGTCCTTCCGGAGTTCCAAAATCTTCAGATAAAGGTCTCCAGAACTTCTTAAAGTAGTCTTCTCCCTTTTTACCTGACATCAACTTGTCCCAATTGGATAAAAGTTTTTCTGTTGTCATATAGAGAGCATCCCTTGAATAGTCAGAATATTCATAATTTTCAGTGAGTGCAACAGCGCTGTAAGGGCATGCCTCAACACAAAAACCGCAATAGATACATCTCAGGAGTTCTACCTCATATTTTTCAACAATTTTCTTGCCGTCGTCTCCTTCTGTGGTGAAAATGTAAATGCATTGCGAAGGACAGTATGCAGCGCAGAGGCCGCAACCAACACATTTCACCCAGCCGGTATTCGGATCTCTCACAAGGGCATGTTGACCTCTGAAGCCGGGTCTAATAAGCCTCTTTTCCTTTGGATATTGTATGGTAACTGAATGTGAGAACAGTCTGCTCAAGGTAAGGGCTAATCCTTTTAAAATTTCAATAAAGAAGATCTTATTTACAAGTTCTTTTACAGTCACTTTTCAACTCCCTTTATCGTCATAATAGAATTTTTACCAAACCCGTGATGACTATATTCGCCAGCGCTACAGGTATAAGTATCTTCCAGCCAATGGCCATGAGCTGGTCGTATCTGTATCTTGGGACTGTTGCCCTGATCCAGTAGTAAAAGAATATAAATGCATAGACTTTCAGGAGAAACCATACAATCCCGGGTACATATGAAAGAAAAGGAAGGACATCTGTGATATATTTGGGGATAGTCCATCCTCCCAGGAAACAAATTGCTGCCATTGATGACATGATGAACATGCCGATATATTCACCAAGGAAAAACAATGCAAACCTGAAGCCGCTGTATTCAACAAAGTATCCTGCAACAAGTTCACTCTCAGCCTCGGGAAGGTCAAAAGGTGTCCTGTTTGTCTCAGCTATTGCTGCAATCACAAACACAATAAAACCTACAATCTGAGGTATTGCAAACATTCCATATGGAGATTCGTGTTGGGCATTTACTATTTCTGTGAGGTTCAGAGATCCAGCCATTATCATCACTCCGACGAGGCTCAGACCCATTGGGATCTCATAACTTATGATCTGTGCTGCTGACCTCAGGCCTCCAAGGAATGCGTATTTTGAGTTTGAAGCCCAACCTGAAATAATAATTCCATAAGCACCTAAAGATGACATCGCAAAAATAAATAAGAGTCCTATATTTATGTCAGCAATCACAAAACCTTGATAATACGGGATGACCGCTAAGGAGGTCAGGGCTGCTACTAAAAAGATTACAGGTGCAAGATAAAATACAGGTTTGTCTGCATTCGCAGGGATTACGTCTTCCTTGAAAAATAACTTTATACCATCAGCAAAGGGCTGAAGGAGGCCATGCGGACCTACCCTCATCGGCCCCAATCTTACCTGCATATGGCCGATAACCTTGCGCTCGAAGTAAGTCGCATATGCAACATGAAGCATTGCTACTGCAAAAACAATAGCAATATTAATGATGGTAATACCGATATTAATTGCGATGTGTATTAAAGTATCGATAGTCATGAGCCAACCTTTTCCATAATTTTTTCTATTTTCACTTCCCAGCCCTCAATTCCGGGGGCCTTTGTAATCTGGTCAAGTTTATAATCAATAATGCTAAAAGCCCCTCTCTCCTCAAAGTTATTTGTAAGCATTACTACAGATTCGTCCACTACAGTATCGAACTGGAGAGGAAGGGTTAATGTCCCAATCTCAGTGGTGATACTTACAATATCTCCGCTATTCAACCCCAATCTCTTTGCGGTAAGCGGGTTAATCTTTGACACAGCCTCTGGATAGATCCTGTTGAGCGCTAATGCCTTTCTGCTTAACGTTCCTGAAAGGAAGAGGGGTTTTTCAATTGAAACATAAAGTTTCCCATCTGAGATACGAGGAGTAAGACGCATTATATCTTTTAACCTGATTTCTTCCAGACCTCCCCTGAGTGGCTCACCCTTATAAGGCCAGAGTGCGTTACCCTTTTCGATCTCTGCATGGGTAATGTCTTTATAAAGCGGAGAAACATTGCTGATTTCTGTAAGAATATCCTCTGCAGATGAGTAATCCATAAGCACGCCCATGTTTTTCGATATTTCAGCAACAATACTCCAGTCCTCCATACCGTCTTTTAACAAGGCCCTTCTTAGCCTCTGTATTCTTCGTTCAAGGTTTGTGTACGTGCCATCTTTCTCTGCCCAGCTCAGTGAGGGAAGGACAACATTTGCGATCTGTGCAGTTTCTGTTAAAAATATATCCTGGACAACTAAGAATTCAAGGTTTTTGAGTGCAGATTCTATTTTTTTAGAATTCGGGAGATTAAAGACTGGATTTTCTCCCATAATATACATTGCCTTTAAAGAACCATCTTTTGCTGCTTCTATCATCTCGAATAACGTGAGGCCGTTTTCATCAGGTATGCGTGCCTTCCATGCACCCTCATATCTTTTCCTGAAATTCGCAAGGGCAACTGGTCGGTATCCAGGCAGCATATCAGGTTCACAACCCATATCAAGAAGACCCTGTTCATTCGGCCGTTCAGAGAGCAAATAAATCCTCGCATTCATAATATAACTGAGTGCTGAAACCAGCAGTATGCTGTAACTTCCATCAGTCCTTTGGATTAATTCTGGTCCGAGTATCACAGAAGGTGCTGAGGCATAATTGATCAGTATCTCTACAAAACTATCAAGGTATGATCTGGCTAACCCGCATTCTTTTTCAACGTCTTCCAATGAGGTCTTTATATCCTTTATTCTTGCCTCAAGAGCAGGTTTTTCACCTACGAGACCTTTCCTCCTTGAAAGTTCTGCAACAAGCCCTTCGAGCAAAGTATTTTCAGAGTAAATTCTGGGTTTGAGAGATATAGGGCTGAAATTCTCAAAGCCCTTTAAGTATCCAATTGTCAAAATATTTCCACCATTTCTGCGTGATGCCCTTATCTCCAGGCCAAGAACAGGATTAATAGTAGTCGGATCTCCGCCGAGACAGAGTATAGTGTCAGAATTGGCAAGACCGGTGATCAGGTTTGCAGTGGATCCCTGTCCGAAGATATTTTCTATAAGTCTTTGAGTACCTGAATAACCCATTCTCGCAATGCTGTCTATATTATTGGTTCCAATTGCGATTCTCATAAGTTTCTGGAAAACATAGTTATCCTCATTAGTACATCTTGAAGAGGCAATGCCTCCGATTGCCTTTCCACCGTGCTGATCTCTTATCTCGCTGAGCTTTTTTGCAATAAGACTTATGGCTTCTTCCCAGGGAGAAGGCTCAAGTACGCCGCCCTTTCTTATAAGAGGAGTTTTGAGTCTCTCTTTACTCCCGACAAACTCATAACCAAAACGTCCCCTTGCGCAGAGCAGACCATTATTGAGGCCTGTCCCAAACTTCGGGATGACTCTCATTATATTCTGAGCTCGAGCCTGCACAACAACTGTACATCCAACACCGCAATAGGGGCAAATTGTCTCAGTTTCACTTTCGATCTGCCAGGGCCTGTAAGCATGCCTGTGTAACCTCGACATCAGTGATCCTACAGGGCATACTGAAATACAGTTACCGCAATATTCACAGTCAAAAGTTCCTCCTGAGAATGGCTGTATATGAGAATGGCCTCCACGGTTAACGAGAGAGAGTGCAAATGCACCCTGGACATTGTTGCACATTCTGACACACCTGGTACAAAGAATACATCTTTCCATATTGCGTACAATAATCGGGTCTTCTAAACTTTCCGGGATTTTCCGCTTTTTCTCTCTGAAGCGGCCCTTGGCTGGGCCATATTTTTCAACATTGTCCTGAAGATCACACTCACCTGCTTTGTCACAGTAAGGACAATCAAGGGCATGGTTTATCAGTAAAAATTCCAACATCCCTCTTCTTGCCTTTGCTATCTGATCTGATTCAGTTTTTACAACCATACCATCAATTGTTAAAAGTGTACATGCTGTTTGTAAAGTTGCCATCTTCTCTACCTCAACGAGGCAGAGCCTGCAACCTCCGTAGGGTTTCAGTTGTTCATGATAGCAGAGTGTCGGTATATTTATATTTGCCTGTCTCGCTGCCTCGAGAACAGTAATTGGTTTCTCGAGTTTTATTTCCTTATTATTAACAGTTACTGTGATCATCAGGCGTTCACCACGCGACACTCTTTATTTTTTATATGGTCTTCAAATTCATTTTTAAAATGACTTAACGTGGATTCAACAGATGTGACTATTCCATCAGCAAGGGGGCAAAATGTCTTATCCCTGATATTATCTATGATATCAGCGATAAGCTCAATATCATCACCTCTCCCTTCACCGTTTTCAATCCTCTCAACAATATTCCTTAGCCATCCAGACCCTTCTCTGCAGGGTACACATTTTCCACATGACTCATGTTCATAAAATTTGAGCTCCCGCCACAGTACCCTTACCATACACGTAGTCTCATCCATCACGATAACAGCACCGGTCCCTAACCAACTCCCTGCCTTTTTCATCGAATCAAAATCCATAGCACAGTCTATTTTATCTGGTGGGAGAACAGCAGTCGAGATTCCACCGGGAATCACTGCCTTGAGTTTTTTATTACCTTTTATCCCACCTGCATGTGTATAAATAAGCTCTCGCAGTGTTGTACCCATAGAGAGCTCATAGAGTCCGGGTTGATTTACATGTCCACTTATTGAGTAGAGCTTTGGCCCCGGGGAATTAGATGGACCTATTTTGGTATATTCCTCCGAGCCTATTTTGATTATTAAGGGCATATTTGAAAGTGTTTCAATATTATTTACGATAGTGGGCTTTCCCCATGCTCCTACATTCGCAAGGCGATAGTATGGTATTCTCGGATGACCTCTCCTTCCCTCGAGGGATTCTAAGAGTGTGGAGGCTTCACCACAGATATATGCTCCTGCACCTTGATGGACAGTTATATGAAATCTTATGCCTTTGCCGAGGATGTTGTCGCCGAGATAGCCTTTACTGTAAGCCTCTTTTATCGCTTTATTCACTATTTCTTTTGCTTTAGGATATTCTCCTCTAAGATATATATATCCATATTCAGCACCGAAGGAATAGCCAGCTATAACCATGCCCTCAATTAACAAGTGTGGCCTTTTTTCAAGTATTGCCCTGTCTTTAAACGTCCCTGGCTCTCCTTCGTCAGCATTGGCGATGAGATATTTGGGAGAAACCTCTTTATTGAGACTACAAAAATACCATTTCATCCCTGCAGAAAATCCGACACCTCCGCGACCTCTGAGATTTGCTTTTCTTGCCATATCAATCACCTCTGCAGGTGACATGGTAAGGGCTTTTTGGAGGGACTGATAACCACCTTGGTTATCAATATAAAAATTTATATTTGTGGAATTTGGATTATCTATGTCTTTTAAAAGAAACGTTTCCATCCTGAACCTTTAACTTTTTAACCCCTAACGATATTGAGAAAATATCTCCTCTATTGTTTTTTCTGTAAGATTCCCGTATAAATCATCATTGACAAGCATTGCAGGGCCCATAGCACATGCGCCAATGCATTCCATTATCACAAGAGAAAACCTGTTATCAGGTGTCGTAGAACCGTCTTCAAGGCCGTACTTATTTCTTAAAAAATCAACCACTCTTTCAGCGCCCAATAACATGCATGAAACATTCGTACAGATTCGTATCAGGTTCCTCCCCATAGGCTTGTGCTTAAACATTGAATAAAAAGTACCGACACCTCTGACAGTAGCCTTTGGAATGCCTAAAGTAGTAGAAATAACCTCATATGCCTCGGTACCCAACCAGCCAAATTCTTTCTGTGCAATGTAGAGAGCAGGCAGAAGTGCTGCCTTACTATCCGGGTATCTTGTCTTTGTTTCCTCTAATTCTTTTATTGCTGTCTCACTAAACATTTAAACTCTCCAAAGTTTTTAGTTGTTCGTTTTCAGTCTTTAGTCTAACAACCAACAACTAACAGCTCACAACTGAATCTACCTGTCACATTCACCAAGAACTATATCAATTGTCCCGATGTTTGCAATCACATCTGCAACAAGGTGTCCCACACACAACCTCGGGAGTACAGAGGCGTGTATAAAAGAAGGCGCCCTTATCCTCATTCTGTAAGGCTTTCCTGTTCCGTCGCTCACAAAATAGAAACCGAGTTCTCCCTTTGGTACCTCGGTTGCCACATAGATTTCTCCTTCCGGTACGGTAGGCCCTTTTGTAATTAAAATAAATTGATGAATAAGATGCTCCATATCTTTTAAGATGAAATCCTTTGGCGGAAGGGTAAATTTAGGGGTATCAGCCATCACAGGTCCTTGTGGCAATTTTTCCATACATTGCCTGATAATTTTAATTGATTGCCTAAATTCAAGCATCCTGCAACGGTATCTGTCGTATGTATCGCAGTTTGTCCCGATAGGTACTTCGAATTCTACCTTATCATATGCATCATAGGGAGTAT
>JBGPQS010000013.1:0-12152 GCA_041489235.1 Thermodesulfovibrionia bacterium | reverse complement strand
GATTTTCGTTTCAATTGCCATGTGTGTCACCTCAGCGTATTGGCGCCCCATTTTTATACCATATCAGGCAAGCAGGTACTATCTATCAGTATATAGGGTTTAGTAAATAATGACAATCCGACAATAGTTTGCATGGGCGCGGCTTTAACACGGAGACGCGGGAGTTCAGTAACTCTAAAGAGGGCGTGGAAAAAACTTCTTGACTTGACTATATCATACAATTGTCATACAATCATCATATGATAGTTTTCGATGCCTCGACATTGATCCTTCTTGCAAAAATGGATCTGCTCGATGTTTTTGTTTCAAACTTTCGCGGGGAGATATCGATTCCTGAATTAATCAGGGATGAGGTGTGTATCCAGGGAAGAGAGGAAACGCCGTTGCTTACGAGACTGATCGAAGACAAAAAAATACATGTTTCAAAGGTAAAGGCCGATAAAGCGGTAAGAAAGATAATGAATGATTTCCATATTGATGCAGGTGAAGCGGAGGCAATAATTCTTGCATTGCATGAAAAGGCGTCACTTGTTGCAACAGATGACAGAAATGCGATCAGGGCATGTAAGGTTTTAAAATTGGATTTTACAACCGCAGTTGCTATTCTGATAAGGGCATTCGAAAAAAACCTGATCGATAAGGCTGAAGCTCTTATCAAAATACAAAAGCTTGAGTCTGTTGCAAGATATAACCGGGCAATCATCGAAGAGGCCAGAAAACTGATTGAAGGAGGTGAATAAAGTGCCGAAAACCCTGAGCATACGCATGGATGACAGAGACTACCGTTTTCTTTCAGCCCTTGCGGAGGAAGAGCATGAAGACGTTTCAAAGAAAGTACGTGAACTTGTCGATCTCGGAAGGGTAATGCTAGCTATAGAGAAATACAGAAAATCGGAAGCCTCCATAGAAAAGGCGGCAAAGATAGCGGGCGTCTCAATCTCGAAGATGATGGACATATTCAAGGAAAACGGAGTCGAAGCAAATCTGGAGCATGAGGATTACCTGAAAGGACTGAAAGCCTTGAGGAAAGTCTGGTAACTGACGAATATTGTAGTGCCAGACTTCCTGATTTTGACCTCCACAAGCCTGTGGCTGGACCTCAATAATTATGAAAACTGTTTGAGAGTTCAGTCTGGAAATGGCAGTGTTTGCTTCAACCTGAAGATACCGCCTCAAATCTACCCGGCTTTTTTAACTCTTCCATCCAAAGCCTCAATTCTTTCCTCGTTTCCTTGTCTACGAAAGAAAAAATACGTTCTATAGTGTCGCGGGAGGAGGATGGGCTATGGCCTTTTACTTTTATAACCTCAAATGCGAGTTCGTCATGGAATTTATAAAATTTGCGGTAGAGCGCAGCGTTGTTTAAAAGGCGATTTGTTCTCCCGGAAAGAAAACTTTTAGCCTCCAATCTGGGTCTTCTTTTAATAAGATCCGTAACGCATTTGGAATCGGAATATACCTGCAATTTCTCCATCCGGGCAAAAATCTTTTTATATTCTTCAAGTGCCCATAATACCGTCCAAAGTTCGAGTGCTGCAGACGAAGTCTCTTCAAATCTTTTTACCTTCAGCAGCCCGGCCATTTCGGAGGTTTTTACATCTAAAGGCTGCCTGTCGAGAAATGAGCCGGATACGATAAGACAGGCGCCCACGCCCACCTTAATTTTAGCGTTCAGGCTCGAATCTGTAAAAAGCGCCATAATTTTCATGAAGTAAATAGTTATTTGTTTGTTGTTTTATGACTTCTGGATTCCCCGGTCAAGCCGGGGAATGACAACAGTAATTTACATAATAACTGATTACTAAGCTTCAAGGGCAGTTAATTGGTCTCAGCGGCGGCTCAGTGTCAGCACACTTTTGTGTCCGGCTGTTTCCGCGGAACCTCGCCCGCAAATGGGACAGGTTCCCCAAGATGCTCTTGCTGCTTATCTCCAAGTTTGTGGTCTCCTTCTGAGAAGCAAAGTCTCAGCAAATAGGATAGCAATCAGGGTGGTGGCTTTAGACTATCCCTTTTCGATAGTCGGTGTTCATGTTTCTTAGTCAAGCGTCTATACTGGTATCATAGCTCCGCTCTGATACCAGTGTGCTGTTCAGCGACCGGGGACAGATTGGTGATCCCGGCTCTTGTGTGTCGTCAAACTGGAGGAGTGAAGTTATTCATTTCCATCAGAAATCAGCGGGAATCGAAAATCTATGGATACTTAAGTTGCAGTCGTTGGATAGCAGTGGATTTTCCAGTGCTCTCATCAATTTCAATAACAACAGCGTTAAAAATGCCATCGCCCTTGGCTGGCTCAAGTCGCACCGGCATACTTGTGAGAAACCGCTGTATTACTTGCTCCTTTTTTATCCCGATTATTGAGTTCTCCGGACCTGTCATTCCCACATCTGTGATAAATGCTGTTCCATGAGGGAGTATCTTTTCATCAGCAGTCTGGACATGGGTGTGTGTCCCGATTACCGCACTCACCATCCCATCTATAAAATAGCCAAAGGCAATCTTCTCTGAGGTAGCTTCTGCATGGAAGTCCACAATGATTATTTTTGTGACATTGGCGAGCCTCTCTACCTCCTCTTTTCCAACTCTGAAAGGACAATCCATAGTTGACATAAACACACGTCCTGAGAGGTTAATAACTGCTACTTTCTCACCATTTGGAAGTGTATAAAGTACACTTCCGTGTCCAGAAACTCCGGGAGGATAGTTTAAAGGTCTCAATACCCTGTCTTCTTTCAGGATTTGTGTAACAAACTCTTTCTTGTCCCACACGTGGTTTCCAGTGGTAATCACGTGAACACCATAATGAAAAATCTCAGAAACTACCTCTTCAGTTATTCCAAAACCGCCTGCTGCATTCTCACCATTTGCAATTACCAGGTCTATCTTATATCTATTCACAATATTCGGAAGTAATGCGTTTGTTGTGATCCTGCCTACCTTGCCAATTATGTCACCGATAAAAAGAACTTTCATTTTTTATTTTCAATTTCCCATTTCTTATTTCCCATTTATTTTGCATATTCCACATACCGTGATTCCCTGATCACGGTAACCTTTATTTGACCAGGATATGTCATTTCTGCCTCTATTTTTTTCGCAAGCTCCCTTGACATTATCGAGGACATTTCATCACTTATATCATCAGGCTTTACGATTATCCTTATCTCTCTCCCTGCCTGGATTGCATAGCATTTGTCAACACCTTTATAGGAGAGTGCCATCTGTTCGAGCTTCTCAAGGCGCTTAAGATAATTTTCTATACTCTCTTTTCTTGCGCCTGGCCGTGCAGCTGACAGGGCATCTGCAGCAGCTATAAGAGCTGCCTCAACTGTTGAAGGATCTCCTTCTCCGTGGTGAACCAAAACAGCATTTATTACTTTCTGATTCTCTCCATATTTCTTTGCTATGTTTGCACCAATCTCTTGATGAGAACCTTCTACTTCGTGATCAACAGATTTTCCGATATCATGTAAAATGCCTGCTCTCTTTGCAAGTTTGAAATCTACTCTAAGTTCACTGGCCATTTCACCTGCAAGATATGCAACTTCTCTTGAATGTTGAAGTACATTCTGGCCATATGATGTCCTGTATTTAAGCCTGCCAATTAGTTTTATCAGTTCAGGGTGAATACCCGACAGGCCAAAGTCAAATACAGCCTTTTCCCCTTCTTCCCTTATATGTGTATCTACTTCTTTTTTTACCTTTTCAACGATCTCTTCGATTCTTGTAGGGTGTATTCTCCCGTCCGTGATAAGTCTTTCGAGAGAGAGTCGTGCAATTTCGCGTCTGACAGGGTCAAAGGCTGAAAGCGTGACTACCTCAGGTGTATCATCGACAATCAGATCAACACCTGTTGCAGCTTCAAGTGCTCTTATGTTTCTTCCTTCCCTGCCGATTATTCTTCCCTTCATTTCATCGTTGGGGAGGGTTACTGCAGTTACGGTCGCATCAACAACATAGTCACTTGAGTACCGTTGGATTGCCAGCCCCATTATTTCCTTTGCCTTTTTCTCAGCGTTTTCTTTTGCCTCGTCTTCTATTTTTTTGATAAGCTTCGCTGCTTCAAACTTTGATTCCTCTTCAACTTTTCTTAAAAGCTCCTGTTTTGCATCTTCAGAACTCAATCCTGATAGATTCTCAAGTAATTGTTTCTGGTTTTTAATCAATTGGTCGTAATGAGCTTCTTTCTCATGAATAGTGCGCTCTTTTGAAGTATAATCCTTCTCTCGCCTATTAAACTCCTGTTCTCTCTTTTCAAATTGTTCGAATTTTCTCTCAATTGTTTCCTCTTTCTGCCTCAACCTTTTGTCAAGATGATTGAGCTCTGAGCGCCGCTCTTTTAGTTCCTTTTCAGCCTCTGCTTTGGCCAGGTAGACAACATCTTTTGCCTCAATTATTGCCTCTTTTTTTATCCTTTCAGCTTCTTTCTTCGACTCCTCAATTATCTGTGTTTTTTCTCTTTCTAGAGCACCTTTCTTGCTCCTGAGATTTGCACGATATATAAGACTAAGGACTAACACAACAATAAGCCCTGTAAGGATGCCTATGAACAAATATTCATTAAAAGTCATTTTTATCCTCAACCTCCTTCCTTCGAATTCTCGCAAGAGGAGAATTTGTATTTTGCATAAGGCGTAATGCCTCTTTTTTTAGAATTTTACTTCTTTGGCTGGACTATGACTTCAGGAGGACTTTTGAAGGAGAGAGATAGTTAATCTTCAAAATAATGTTCCATCTATTCTCTATAATACAATTAGTTATAATTCTCCACAAAAGTAAAAGTGTCATAAAAACCAGCCTTACGTTCATTAAAATAAACCCGCCCTGCCGTGTAAGCAAAGAATCAGATCCGCCTAAATAATAGGTGGGTGCCCTGAAGGGGTCTTTAGGCTTCCCCGTACTGTTGATACGGGGCATGCACACCAACTCCTTACACAGGCTCCCAAAAGATCTAATTTGCCGGATCAACTTTTTCACCTATCACCAACAGGGCAGGCATCTGCCTACAAATATAACTGATAACAACTCTGTATAACCTAACCTTTCTTTTGACTATTAAAATATCATAAATATCATATTAGAGCAAGAGGAAAATTCCATACGTTCTAAGACTTTTTGCCTTGTATTAAAAGCAAAATTTTAATACACTATAAAAATTAAGACAAATTTGATTTTATAGTGAATTGTCCATAACCCACTGAAAATAAAAAGCTATGTGAGGCATAGAGACGTGGATGCTTTGATTTTAGCTGGCGGAGAAAATAAAAGACTATCGGCAGTAAAGGGATTTCTCGAGATAGGCGGCAGGAGAATTATCGATTCTACCGTTGAACTTCTCAACACAATCTTTAAGAGAGTTGTTATAAGTACGAACACCCCCGAGCTCTATTTTTATCTCGGTGTACCGATGGTCGGAGATATAATGAAATACAGAGGACCAATGACAGGGATACTTTCAGCCTTATCAAGTCTAAAAGCTCCTGAGATTTTTGTGACAGCATGCGATATGCCTTTTATAAATCCTGAACTTGTACTGTTTATCGTTAATAGGTGGGAAGAAAGCACTAAAAGCTTCCCTCATCCTAAAATAAATGTTACACCTGATACTTTTCACCCTTCAGAAAAAAGGAAATGGGATGGTATCATCCCTCTATTTGATAAAAGGCCGCAGCCTCTTTTAGGTATCTACTCAAAAGAAATAATCAATAGTATGGAAGAGAGTATAAAAAATGGAGAGACAGTCCTGAGACAATTTCTGCAAAAAATAAACGTCCTTTATATAAAGGAAGAGGAGATAAGGGCAATAGACCCAAAGGGAAAGTCCTTTGTGAATATAAATACACCTGAAGATTTTGAAAAGGAGATAGGAGGAGAGATATGTTTGGTTTAGGAATGCAAGAGCTGATCATTATTCTGGTAATAGTTATTGTTCTGTTTGGTGCAACAAGATTACCTGAGATTGGCAAGGGTATCGGACAGGCAATCAAAAATTTCAAAAAGGGCGTGTCTGAACCAGAAGAAATAGATGTGACGCCTAAGAAAGACGCGTCTCAGGAAAAGAAGAAAGAAGAGATAGAAAAAAAAGAAGGTGGATAGAGGAGCAATTGCAGAGGTTAATCTCTCTGCGATAGCATATAATTTCCAGGCTGTCAGGAAAATCGTCAAAAACCGCCAGATCATTGCTGTGGTTAAAGCAGACGCATACGGTCACGGTGCTGTAGAAGTTTCAAGAAAGTTTATTGAAGAGGGCGCTTCTTATCTTGCAGTCGCATTTATAGATGAAGCGGTAAAACTGAGAGATGCAGGTATCACTGCGCCAATCATTGTATTATTTGACAGAAAAGAGGTAAGGGAATTTTTTGATTTCAAGCTTATTCCTGTTGTCTATAATGTTGATGATGCACGCTCTCTGTCAACTGAAGCAAGGAAAAGAAATACGGTACTACACATTCACGTGAAAATAGATACCGGGATGGGAAGAATTGGATTGAGTGGTAAAGCTCTTATTAATGATTTAGAGAAAATTGCAAAGATGCAAAGAATAAAAATAACAGGACTTATCAGCCACTTTTCAGATGCAGACCTTTCAGATAAGTCATATGCTACTGTCCAGCTTGAAAAATTTAATAAGGCAAGAGAGGCTCTCTCAAAGAAATTGAATAGAAAAATCTTTTCGCATATAGCAAACAGTGCTGCAGTCTTAACATTTAAGGATGCCTATCTTGATGCAGTAAGACCAGGAATAATGCTTTATGGGTATTCTCCTCTTGGCCAAAACATAGCTTCCATTTTACCATCCGAGCATATAAATTTGATGCCTGCAATGAAAATCAAAACAAAAATCCTCTGCATAAGAAACCTGGCGCCGGCCTCTCCGGTAAGTTACGGAAGGACATTCATCACAAAAAGGCAAAGCAGAATTGGTGTGATACCTGTTGGATATGCAGACGGCTATAACAGACTTTTTTCCAATAATGCAGATGTTCTTGTAAAAGGAAGGCGGGTGCCTGTTGTGGGAAGAGTATGTATGGATCTCACAATGATTGACGTAACTGATATCAAAAATATAAGTGAAGACGACGAAGTGATAATGCTCGGGCAACAGGGAAAGGAATCAATAACCGCCTATGAGCTTGCATTGAGAGCTCATACGATACCATATGAAATCCTGACATCTCTTGGTAGCAGATCAAGGAAAATGTATGTTGAGTCTCCTTGAGCTCTTAAGAAGAACAAAAATAGACTAAAGAATATGCTAAGATTATTAACAAAAAACTATTCAAGATAATTAATGAAAAACATATTAAGGACATCGGGTTCATGGTTCCTCACAACACTGAGGGGAATGGGCCATATGCTTATTTTTTTGATACATTCAATGTATTTTATTTTTATTCCTCCATTTAAAATTAATTTGCTTTTACGACAGATAAGGTTTTTTGGCAATAAATCCATGTTAGTCATTCTACTCACAGGTTCATTTACAGGAATGGTTCTTGCCCTTCAGTTATTCTATATCCTCAGGAAGTTTGGCTCAGATGCACTGCTCGGTCCCGGCATTGCCCTCAGTCTCATTAGAGAGCTGGGACCCGTACTTTCTGCCTTGATGGTTACAGGAAGGGCAGGGTCTGCTCTTACCGCGGAGATAGGGATGATGAGGATTTCAGAGCAGATAGATGCCCTTACGGCAATGGCACTTAATCCTATACGGTATCTTATTGTGCCCAACATCGTTGCCGCCATAATAGTTTTTCCTCTGCTTGTAGCTATATTTGATGTAATTGGCATATATGGTGGATATGTAGTGGGGGTAGAAATCCTTGGAATCAGTTCAGGTACATACTTCTCTCTTATGAAGGATTATGTGAACATGGAGGATATAATGGTGGGACTTTATAAATCCCTCAGTTTTGGAGTGATAGTGTCGTGGGTATGCTGCTATAAGGGCTTTTACACAGGATACGGGGCAAAAGGTGTCAGTAAATCCACAACAGAGGCCGTTGTTTTGTCCTCCATACTTATTCTCGTATGGGATTATGTCCTCGGATCTGTTCTTTTATGAGAGGTATTGAATGATCGAAATTATTGACCTCCATAAATCCTTTGATGACCAGAAAGTTCTTAATGGTGTGAATTTGACAATCTCTGATAAAGAGGTGATAACCATAATGGGGAAGAGTGGCGTGGGTAAGAGTGTGCTGTTAAAAAACATCATCGGTCTTCTCATGCCCGATAGAGGAAGTGTATTGATTGACGGAGTGGATATTACAAGGCTTGACCCAAAGAAACTTGATAAGATAAGGGAGAAATTGGGTGTGCTTTTTCAAGGAGGGGCATTATTTGATTCTCTCACTGTATATGGAAATGTTGCTTTTCTATTGAGTGAAAAGACAAAACTCAGCAAAGGGGAGATTCGGGATAGGGTCATGCAGGCATTGGAGGATGTTGGACTTAAAGGTACTGAGGAGAAGTATCCTGCGGAGCTGAGCGGGGGCATGAAAAAAAGAGTCGCCCTTGCGAGGGCACTCATTACAGAGCCGTCCATAGTGCTTTTTGATGAGCCAACTACAGGCCTTGATCCCATTATTACAAGTTCCATACATAGACTTATAAAGGCCACCCATGAAAAATATGGTTATACAGGTGTAGTAATAAGCCATGAGGTTCCTGAGATTTTTGAGATTACTGATAGGGTTGCCATGTTGCACAATGGCGTTATTACAGAAGTTGGCACGCCTGAGGAGATTAAAAGCTCCTCCAATCCAGTAGTCATACAGTTCATAACTGGAAGCCTGGAAGGACCAATAGAGGTATTTTAGACTTAGGAGGTTAAAAATGAAGAAATTTGATCTTGAATTGACTGTGGGCTTCTTTTTATTAATAGGCATTATTTCTCTTGGATATATATCTGTAAAGCTTGGGAAGCTCGATGTCTTAGGTGTCAATTATTACTCTGTTTATGCTGAATTTGAAAAGGCTGGAGGAATTAAACCGGGTGCTGTTGTCGAGATAGCAGGTGTGGAGGTGGGAAAGGTAAAGAGCCTGCAACTTGATAAAAACTATCAAGCATTGATTGAGTTTTCGATTAATGGCGATGTTAAGATTCAGGAGGACGCAATAGTATCCATAAAAACAAAGGGGCTTATAGGTGAGAAATATGTGCAGATAACACCTGGAGGATCTGATAAGATTATACCCAATGGTGGAAAAATAAGGGAAACAGAATCTGCAATCGATATCGAAGAGTTGATATCAAAATATGTATTTGGAAAGGTTTAGGAGGTGACATGAAAAAGAATGATATTATCACCGCGTGTTTTGTGTATCTTTCCTTTATCATGCTCCTTATTCCCGCATATGGTCAGGATAGCCCGAAAAAGGAGAAGGGGAAAATTGTTTTTGACCTTAACCAGTGTATTAAAAAGGCGGTGGAGATAAGCCCTGAAATCGGGGAATCACGCTATGAAGAAGAAGTGTACAAGTCAAAGAAGATGCAGGCTGATTCAGCAGAGTATCCTCAGATAGAAATTATCGCATTAACAGGGCCATCAACAGAGGCAAGAAAGGATGAGTTCCTGAAAACTGGCATTTCCGACAGTTCCATAAATGGGATTTTTGGGAGTTTTAGTCTGAACGTGGTACAGCCCATTTATACTTTTGGCAAAATTAGCAGTTATAAAAGTGCTGCCTCAAGTGGCATAAAAGTAGCAAGGGCAGGAGTAGACAAAAAGACCTCAGATATTATTTTAAGGATAAAGGAGCTCTATTACAGTCTTCTCCTTGCAAAGGATATGAGAAACCTTCTCCTCGAGATAAAGGATGAGCTTACCCGTTCCATAGAGAAAACAGAAAAACAGCTCGCGGCTGACTCTCCATGGGCGGATGAGATTAATCTCTATAAATTCAGGGCATTTCTGGGTGAGGTAGAGAAGAATTTCAACGAGACCGAAAAAGGAATTGCCTTCGCAAAAGATGCCCTTATAACGAGCATGGGCTTGCCCAGAGGTACTGAATTTGAGATTGCTGATTCTTCCCTTACCCCTGAAGAGAAGGTACCTGAGGAACTGAATACATATTTAAAAATGATGCCAGCTCCCATACCGGAATTTATTCAGCTTCAGGAAGGCCTCAATGCGAAACGCGCCCTTATTGATGTGGAGAAAAGTAATTATTATCCACAGATTTTTCTTGGCGCAAGAGGATATATCGCAGGATCAACAAACAGGGATAGGTTAAAAAACCCCTATGTCTTTGACGTTTTCGGAGATAGATTCATTGCAGCCTATTTAGGACTCAAGTGGTCCATTGACTTTGGTATGACAAAGGGAAGAGTGCAGGAGGCAGAGGCAGAATACGCCAAACTCTCTGAAAAAAAGAGGTTTGCTGATGAGGCAATTCCGCTTCAGGTAAGGAAGGCATACCTTGATTTAGAAGAAGCGAAAAAAAATATAGGAGAGACTAAAAAGGCTTACACAAATGCAAATAAATGGCTTGTCTCTGCAATTGCAAACTATGATATGGGTGTTGGTGAAGCAAGAGAAGTTACTGATGCTGCAAGCGCATATGCTCTCACAAAGTCAAGCTACCTGAAGTCTCTTTACAATCATAAACTCTCGTATGCAACTCTTTTGTATGCAACAGGCACAGACCTTAAGGAACTGAAATAACAGGAGGAATTATGAAGAATGTAAAACTGTCTTGTCTCGTGCTCTTTTCTTTTATATTGTCATTATCCCTATTAGTGACTGCCTATGCAGGGGTACCAACAGATCAGGTGAGACAAACCGTAGATAAGGTTCTTGATATTTTAAATAATAAGGAATTGAAAAAACCCGGGAAAGTAAAAGAACGGAGGGCTACAATACGCAAAACAGTTGGGGAGAGATTCGATTTTGAAGAGATGGCAAAACGCTCCCTTGCCCTTTACTGGAAACAAAGAACACCTGAAGAAAAAAAAGAGTTTGTACCACTATATGCTGATCTCCTTGAAAGGTCGTATATTAAAAAGATAGAAAATTATTCAGATGAAAAGATTATCTATTCACATGAAAAGATAGATGATGGATATGCCATAGTAAAAACCAAAATAATTACGAAAAGGAATGTTGAAATACCAATAGAATATAAGCTCCTGAAGAAGAATAATAATAAATGGGATGTGTATGATGTGGTCATAGAGGGCGTAAGTCTCGTAAATAACTATAGAAATCAATTTAGTAAAATTATCCGTACGAATTCCTATGAAGAGCTTGTTAAAAGGATGAAGAACAAACAGGATGAAGAACTTTTTGGAGAGAAACAGTAAAATCTTTCATTTTATTTATTAAGTAAAATAATAAAAGAAAAGGAGGTGAATAATATGAGAATACCATTAATGAAATACATGACGTGGTATCTTGCTATCGCGATGTTCGTAATAGGAATTGCACCGAGGGTAGATGCAGGTCTCGCACCCTCAGAGATACTTGCCCTCACAGAAGTAGACAGGACTGCTGACCTTGGAAAATTACAGAAAGTTTTGGAAATGAAAGCAGTAACTGAAAGACTTGCACAACTTGGTCTCACACAGGATGAAATCCAGAAAAGGCTTCATCAGCTTAGCGACCAGCAGATCCACCAAATTGCTCTACAGCTTGATGAACTGAAAGTGGGTGGCGACGCACTGGGAGTGATCATCGCACTCCTCGTGATAGTGTTACTTGTTGTATTAATAATCCAATTTACGGGGCATAAGGTCATTGTGACCAAATAGTTATTTATAGCTTCCAGTGTCCGTTATTCATCTCCATTGAGAGGGAAAGCAATGTTTTTCCGAATAACGGACACAAATTATCCTATTATTTATTCAAATCCAGAGATGAGACTACAAAGGCATTACATGAACTGTCATTACATACTTCTCACCATCATTGTCATCATACTGAGTGCCTGTTCAACTGTTTCTGTTCGTTTTGATTCAAACCCGATACTCTTAGATAACATTCCGTTTTACCCCAAAGAAGAATATCAATGTGGTCCTGCATCACTTGCAAGTGTATTAAACTACTGGGGATTTAATGTAACTCCTGATAATATCGCAAAAGAAATTTACAGTGAATCTGCGAGAGGGACATTAACTATTGATATGATTATTTATGCACAGAAGAAGGGAT
>JBGPQS010000012.1:0-12210 GCA_041489235.1 Thermodesulfovibrionia bacterium | reverse complement strand
ATTTTTCCATCAATCCATTCTATTGCATTCACCATATCAGACCTCACACCCCCCTCAGTCCACCCTTGATAAGGGGGGATTAAGGGAGGTAGGAAATAACGTCGTTATTACAAAAAATAGTGCAAGGACAGCAATCACAATTACTGTTCCCCATGAGATAACATTGTAGCTCCTTGGATTTACATACTCTCCCATAATCTTTTTGTTATTAACAAGAGAGAGCGCATAAATCAGGACAAAGGGGAGGAGCAGTCCATTGAGCACAGCAGACAGCACCATGAGAAACACAAGCGGGGCACCCGGTATAAGAACTAAAAGTGATGCAGTAATTATCATAAAAGTATATATCCACATAAATTGCGGTGCTTCTCTAAAGGTTTTATTCACACCCCTTTCCCAGCCCATTGCCTCACAGATATAGTAGGATGTTGCGAGAGGAACAATAATTGCACCCAATAGGCCTGCATTGGCAAGGCTGATCGCAAATATCAAAAAAGCATAATCTCCTGCAAGAGGTTTCAGAGCTAATGCTGCTTCCGATGCTTCATTTATCTTTATGTCATAAGGGAAGAGTGTTGTTGCACAGGTAACAATAATAAAAAACGATATGATATCTGTGATACTACAACCAATTAATACATCAAGTCTTGAGGCTTTATATTCTTCTTTTTTTATCCCTTTTTCAGCAATGGATGATTGCAGATAAAACTGCATCCATGGAGTAATGGTTGTTCCAATGATGCCTATACTTAATAAGATAAATTCAGAGTCCCATTTTATTTGAGGAATGACGGTGCTCTTAAATACTTCAGTCCAGTTTGGTCTTGCCATAAAACCTGAAAGGACATATCCAAAATAGATAAGACATGCAACAAGCAGAATTCGCTCAACAAACCTGTAACTCCCTTTTATGACTAACATCCAGATAACTAATGCGCCCAGGGGAACCATCAGATATTTACTGAAGCCAAGAATCTCCATGCTTGCAGCCCATCCTGCAAAATCAGCAACTGTGTTCCCGAAGTTAGCGATGAAGAGGACGATCATCATGAAAAATGTTGATCTGACACCGTAATTCTCTCTTATAAGATCAGAGAGTCCCTTACCTGTTACCGCACCCATTCTTGCAACCATTACCTGTACTACCACAAGGGCAACAGTAGTGGGGATAAGTGTCCATAAGAGTGCATATCCGAAACGGGCACCTGCGACAGAGTAGGTGGTAATACCGCTCGCATCGTTATCAACGTTTGCGGTTATTATCCCTGGCCCCATTATAGATAGAAATATGATAATCCTTCTCCAGAGGCTCACACCTTCCTCCTCTTGCGTTTTGCTGCCGGTGGCAGAATTCTGTCTATAACGTCATCAATAGTGGCAATACCGAGCATATATCCCTCAGCATCAACAACGGGAAGGGCCACAATGTTGTACTTTGATATAATTTCAGCAACCTCACCTTCATCAGTACCTGGGGTAACCGTTTTGAGTTTAGTCTCCATAATATCTGAGAGTTTTGCATCAGGATGCGCAAGAAGTAACTCTCTCAAAGAGATAACGCCAAGAAGTTTTTCATCGATATCTACAATATAGAGATAATAAACCGTCTCTACTTCTTCTGCATCTTTTCTGAATTTCTCTATTGCCTCCCTAACCGTGATTTCTGGCGGGTATGCTATAAATTCATTTGTCATTACTCCACCAGCTGTATCCTCTTCATGACTCATGAGCTCCTGAATATCTTCGGCTTCTTCCTTTTCAATACTCTCAAGTATCTCTTTCGCTTTATCTACAGGAAGGTCACTCAGGACATCAGCAGCCTCGTCAGGAGGCATCTCTTCTATAATATCTGCTGCCTTATCTGGTTCCATCCCGCTTATAATCTCAACCTGCGTCTCTGGTTCCAGCTCTGAAAGAGCTTCAGCAGCAGTTTCAACATCGAGCCCTTTGAAAAATGATGCACCTTCTTTATGTGAAACCTGACTTATTATCTCTGCAATGTCAGCAGGGTGCAATTCTGACACCATCTGCCTCGGAACAGTAAGTGATATGGTTGTCAGCTTTGGCTGAAGGGGCTGTATATAATTCCAGCTTATGAGATTATAGGGGAGGTGTCTTTTAAACAGCTTCATCAGATCTTCTCCACCCCTTTCAACTCCGAGCCTCCGCAAAATCCCTCTCATCCCTACATCAACTGCTATAAGGACCGCTTCTGTATTAAGACCCTCGAGTTTTACATCATTTACCCTGACAACCTTTGCACCATTTGCATCAACTATCTGTTTATCGAGAATATCCCTCACTAACAGGAGGTCCTCCTCATTATGTTCATAAGGCTGGAGAACTTCACTGTAAATATTTGCAGAGATTATTCTCTTATTAAATATGTTCAGGTCAGACCATGGGAGTCTTAACATTCCCTTTCTCCGATCGATAATCAGGGCAGACACTTTTGGAAGCGGTTCACCCCTCACAATTACGATGTCTTTTACCCTGCCGAGTTCCTCCCCTTTTGGGTCAAGCACAGGCTTTCTTAATATTTCACTTGCAAACAATTCACCAAAAAAAGGCATACCTTGACTCCATTCTCACTGCTTTCTTGGGTAGTAATGATTAGAAAGTATAGCTCACCGGTTTTAATTTCGGCAACATGAAATTAAGTTTTTGTGGTGTAAGTGAACAAACAAAAAAGGGGGTCATGCGCGAGCATGACCCCCTTACTATTTATTATTAATGAATTATCTCATAGTTCTTTTTTCTGCTATCTGAGTTCTTATCGTTGCCCTTTCAAGAGCTGCTTCTGCCCTGGTAAAATCGAAATCATCCACCTTTTTAAGTCTTTCTTCGGCTCGCTTCATTGCAGCTTTAGCCCTCTCCACATCAATGTCTTCGGATTTCTCTGCACTATCTGCCAGAACGACAACCTTATCAGGCCCTATCTCTGCAAATCCTCTATTAATAAAAACATACCCTGCTTCATTACCCTTCTTATAGGAGAGCATCCCTATTTTTAGACCTGTAAGAAAAGGTGCATGTCCGGGTAATACCCCAAAATCTCCTTCGCTTCCGGCAGCTGCAAATTCATCCACATCATCTTCAAAGATAAGACCATATGGTGAAACAATTTGAAGTCTTAATTTATTCTCCATTAATTTACTCCCCTACCTTAACTTTTTATACTTGCCTGCTCCAGCCGAGCTTTTTAGCCTTTTCTTCAGCCTCCTCTATTGGACCAACCATGTAGAATGCCTGCTCAGGCATATCATCGTATTTTCCTTCTAATATCGCCTTAAAGCCCTTTATCGTATCTTCGATCTTAACATACTTGCCAGGAGTTCCTGTAAATGTCTCTGCAACAGCGAATGGCTGGCTCAAGAATCTCTGGAGCTTTCTTGCCCTTGCTACGATGAGCTTATCATCCTCTGAGAGTTCCTCTATACCAAGGATCGCAATGATGTCCTGAAGCTCTTTATATTTCTGAAGTGTAGACTGAACTCCTCTTGCAACAGAATAGTGTTCCTCTCCGAGGATCTTCGGATCGAGGAGCCTCGAGAAAGAATCAAGAGGGTCAACACCAGGATAGATACCAAGCTCAACAATCTGTCTTGAAAGAACGACAGTTCCATCCAGATGAGTAAATGTTGCCACAATAGCAGGGTCTGTAAGGTCATCAGCAGGGACGTATATAGCCTGCATTGCGGTAATGGAACCTTTATTGGTAGTTGTAATCCTCTCCTGAAGGGTGCCCATATCTGTTCCCAAGGTTGGCTGATAGCCAACTGCTGAGGGCATCCTTCCAAGAAGGGCTGAAACTTCTGCTCCTGCAAGGGTATATCTGAAGATGTTATCTATAAAGATAAGGACATCCTGACCCTGATCCCTGAATGACTCTGCTACGGTAAGGGCGCTCAGACCAACCCTTAATCTTATTCCAGGCGTTTCATTCATCTGACCATAGATGAGTGCAACATTTGGAAGAACGCCTGAATGCTTCATCTCAAGATAAAGGTCATTGCCTTCCCTCGACCTTTCACCAACACCTGCAAAGACAGAGACACCGCCATGTTTCATCGCTATATTATGGATCATCTCCATAATAATAACGGTCTTACCAACACCTGCACCTCCAAACATTCCCATCTTTCCGCCCTTAACAAAGGGGACGATGAGGTCAAAGACCTTAACACCTGTCTCAAACTGCTCTGCTGTTGCTACCTGCTCTGTAAACTCAGGTGCAGGTCTATGGATAGGCCACCACTCAGCTCCCTCTATCGGGCCCATCTCATCAATAGGCTCACCCAGGACATTGATTAACCTCCCAAGGGCAGGTTTACCAACAGGCACTGTTATTGGTTGACCTGTATCCACAACCTTCATACCTCTCACAAGACCATCTGTCGCGCCCATGGCGAGTGTCCTCACTTTATTCTCACCCAAATGAGCAACCGTCTCGAGTGTGAGGCGAACTTCCGGAATTCCTTTTGAAGGGTCTCCTGGATCTTCTATCCTCAGTGCATCAAGGATAGCAGGTAACTCCTTTTCGAATTCAACATCAACTACGACACTAATTACCTGTGAAATCTTTCCTATATTCATATAAATAACCCCCTGTAGTTATTGTTTATACACTTCATTTCTTGTCCTTTATTATTTCACTTTTAGAGCTTCAACACCACCGACGATATCCATCAGATCTTTTGTGATACTTGCCTGTCTCACCTTATTCGCAATAAGTGTTACCCTTTGAATAAGATCCTCGCAGTTTTTCGCTGCGTTTTCCATAGCAGTCATCCTTGCCGCCTCTTCAGCAGCACTGGACTCAAGGAGTGCCCTGTAAACCTGAATCTCAATATGTTTTGGTAAGAGCATTTCAAAGAGCACTTCAACAGGAGGTTCATAGAGAAAATCAGCAGTAATTGGACCTACCTCAGACTGACCCTTTTCTGACTCTAATTTACCAAGAGGAAGAAGCCTCATAACAGAAATCTTCTGGAGAGCTAATGACTTAAATTCATTGTATATAAGAACAACCTCATCTACAGCTTCACTTACGTAATTTGTTATCAGTTCACTTGCGATCTCTTGAGCATTCGCATAGGCTATCCTTCCAGAGATCCCGATCCAGATCTTCCTTGCCGGCAGGTTTCTCCTTCGGAAATAATCACGGGCTTTTCTGCCTACAACACTGAGACTTATTTCTATACCCTCTTTTTTCAAAGATTCAATATAATTTGATGCAGCCCTCAGGATATTTGTATTAAAGGCTCCGCAGAGACCTTTATCACTTGTTATCACAAGGATTTCTACGGTCTTTCTCCCCCTTACTGCAAGGAGTGGGTGGAGTTGCCTTTCTGCAACTGCTGCAAGGTCAGAAAGGACTGAGCTCATGCTTATGGCATAGGGCCTGAAATTCAGCATCCTGTCCTGGACCCTCCTCAGCTTTGCAGCAGCTACCATCTTCATCGCCTTCGTGATCTTCTTAGTGCTCTGGATTGACTTTATTTTCTTCCTTAAATCCCTTAAAGTCGGCATTTAATATCCCCTGTCTTACTGTTATTATTTATGGTTGAAATGTCTTTTTAAAGGTTGTAATCGCTTCGGTAATCTTGTTTTTAATGTCATCATCTATTGTCTTCTTTGCTATTATCTCTTTCTTGAGATCTTGCTTTTCTGCCCTTATATATCTTAATAAGCCTTCTTCAAAGGCTTTAATTGCATCAACTGGCACATCATCGAGGAAGCCCTGTGTTCCTGCAAAAATAAGTATTATCTGATCATCCACAGGCATGGGCACACACTCGTCCTGCTTCAGGAGTTCAACCATCCTTATCCCTCTCTCAAGCTGTAACCGGGTTGATTTGTCGAGGTCAGAGGCAAATTGTGCAAATGCAGCAAGCTCCCTGTATTGCGCAAGGTCGAGCCTGAGCATTCCGGCGATCTGTTTCATAGCCTTTATCTGAGCAGCGCCTCCGACACGGCTGACTGAAAGACCCACATTAATAGCTGGTCTTACACCACCGTAAAAGAGCTCTGACTCAAGGAATATCTGTCCATCGGTAATTGATATAACATTTGTAGGTATATATCCGGATATGTCTCCAGCCTGGGTTTCAATTACTGGAATGGCTGTGAGTGAACCGCCTCCCTCCTCTTTCGATAACTTACATGCCCTCTCAAGAAGTCTTGAATGGAGGTAGAATACATCCCCTGGGTATGCCTCACGGGCTGGTGGACGCCTGAGCAGCAATGAGAGCTGCCTGTAGGCATATGCCTGCTTGGTAAGATCATCATAAGCGATAAAGGCATCCTTACCTTTGTCCCTGAAATACTCACCCATTGCACAGGCTACGTAAGGGGCTATATACTGCATTGGAGCTGGCTCACTTGCTGTTGCAACAACGACTATTGTGTGTTCCATAGCTCCGTATTTTTCGAGAGTATTGACTAAACGCACGACAGCAGGTCTCCTCTGTCCAATCGAACAATAGATACAGATCACATCTCCACCTTTTTGATTGATAATCGTATCCACCAGGATAGAGGACTTTCCAATCTGGCGGTCACCTATGATAAGCTCTCTTTGCCCCCTTCCGATGGGAATCATAGCGTCTATTGCCTTGAGACCTGTCTGCAGCGGTGTAGTAACAGGCTGTCTCTTTATGATTCCTGGTGCTACGACCTCCACCTGTCTTGTCTCTGTAGTTTGAATGGGACCTTTTCCATCTATAGGCTGGCCGATAGCATTCACTACCCTCCCTATCATTGCCTCGCCAACAGGAGTTACCATGATTTTCCCTGTACGCTTTACGATGTCGCCTTCTTTCACAAGCTTGTCCTCACCGAAAAGAACGGCACCAACTGAATCTTCCTCAAGGTTAAGCACCATACCCATAACATTATTCGGAAATTCGAGGAGCTCTGAAGACATCGCCTTATCCAGCCCAAATATCTTCACAACACCATCACCGACATATGTGGTTACGCCGATCTCACTTACATCAACTTTTTTCTCGAAATCTGTTATCTGCTTTCTTAAAAGCTCACTTATTTCTGCTGTCTTAATTCCTTCAATAGCCATAAAATCACCCCTTTATAAGCTCATCTTTTAAAAGCCTTAACTGGCCTTTTACACTGGTATCATACATGGTACTCCCAACCTTGACGAGAATCCCACCAAGGAGAGAGGGGTCAATAACATACTCTATGTCAACAGACTTGTCTATCAGTTTCTCCAGAGATGACTTGAGCCTGTTATCGTAGTCCTTGCCTACATCAATCGGTGTCATGACCACTGCCTTTGCCCTTTTCTTCTTCTCAAGATAGAGACTTGTGGCTATCCTTATAATCTCTGAGAGTTGGATAATAAGCATAAGTTCGGACAAATGCACAATAAATTTTATTATGTGATCAGAAAGGTTTAACGTTGCTGCGATCTGTTTTATAACTGTTTCTCTCTCCTTTAAGGAAAACTGAGGATTCGCAAGCAGATTTTTGAATTCTTTGTTTTTGACCATAAGATCATTTATCATTTGAAGCTCACGAAGAGCCTGAGGTGCATTTTCGATGCCGACGGTATCAAGTAATGCCTTTGCGTATCTCTTTGACTCCTTCACTCTTATCACTTACTCCCCCCTATCTTCGCAATGGATTCTCCGAGAAGTTTCTCTTGCTCCTCTTTTGTCAACTTTTCTTTAAGCTTTTTCTCTGCGAGTTCTATCGCAATCTCAACTGCCTCTGCCTTAATCGCCTCTTTTGCATGCTTAAGTTCATACTCTATATTTGCTTTTGCCTGCTCTAATATCTTTTCTCTGAGTTTGTCGCTCTGCTCTATAAGCCTTTTTTGCTCATCTTCACCAGTGGCTCTTGATGCAGAGAGAATTTTTTCTATCTCCGTATCTTTTGTCTTAAACCTTTCCTCAACTTCCCGAAGCGCCTTCTGTGCAAGCTCTTTTGCCTCCTGAGCCTCTTTGAGGGTTTTCTCTATCAGTTCTGTTCTCTGTCTAAGGAATGCCATAAAAGGTTTTCTCGCAAAAAAGTAAAGTAATGCGACTATGATTCCGAAATTAAAAATCTTCCAGAAGTAATCTTTCCACCAGGGAGTGTGAGCCTCTTCTGCTCCGCCACTAACAGCAAAGGCGATAGATGCAAATGCAAAATTCAAAATACAGAATATAAATAAAGTGAGAAATTTTTTACTTTTAACGTTGCCTGCAATGGCGGATGAACTTTGAACTTTTTTCATACTTTTACCAACTTTCTTACAATTTCGTCAGAGAACTTATCAACCTCAGCCCTCAAGGCCTTCCTCGCCCGTTCTGCATCGGCCATGAGCTCTGCCTTGGCTTTTTCGAGTAATTCAGATGCCTCGGCATCAGCTTTTGTAATAACATCTCTCTGTTTCTGAAGACCATCGGCCCTGAATGTGTCAAATAGTTCTTTTGCCTTGCTTCTCGCTTCAGAAAATGCTCTGTTTAAATTGACAATACTCTCTTCTCTTCTGCTTGCCATCTCTTTTGCTGTATCAAGAGAACCCTTAACAGTATCTTCTCGTTCTTTGAAGAGGTTTAAAAGGGGCTTGAAGAGAATTTTGTTTAAGATAACTATCAGTATGAAGAAGTTTACAACAAGAACAAAAAACGTCCAGTTAATGTCTAACATATTACACCTTCTCCTGGGGCAGTTTAAAAAAGCATTGGAAGCATATCACAGCATAAAAAAATTTGTCAAGAGATTTTATTAATAAAAAAAGTTTTTTTTAATAAATTTTAATTTTAGGCACTTATTGGCAGGTGGTGATGAGTGCAGCTTCTTGTGTTACAATACGCTTGTGTTCTCAGAAAAACTCAAGATTTTAAAAGAAAACAGGCTATTCAGGGAAATAAAAGATCGGGAATCTCCACAGGGTCCGAGAATAAAATTTGCCGGTAAGGAGTATCTGAACTTCTCATCTAATGATTACCTCGGTCTTGCAACCCATCCTTCTATAATTGATAAGGTAAAAAGATCTCTGGATGATTATGGGTATGGCTCAGCTGCTTCCAGACTTCTCAGTGGAGGAAGCATCCTCCACAAAGAGCTTGAAGACAAAATTGCACAATTTAAAAATACAGAGGCTGCCCTTATTTTCAATTCAGGTTATGCTGCAAATACAGGAATTATACCCATAATCACAGATGAGCAGACTGCACTATTCAGTGATGAACTCAACCATGCGAGCATTATTGACGGATGCAGGACGAGCAAAGCAGAGATACTCATATACAAACATAAGAACATATCTCATCTCGAAGAACTCATAAGAAAACATACTGCACAGAGGAAAATGGTGATAACAGATACAATCTTTAGCATGGATGGAGATATTTCTCCTTTGAATGATATTTACGAAATATGTAAGAAAAATAATGCACTACTGTATATAGATGACGCACATGGCACTGGCGTACTTGGGAATGGCAAAGGCGCACTTTCATATTTTAATATTCATCCTGAGCCGTGGATTATTCAGATGGGAACATTTTCTAAAGCCCTCGGCTCTTTTGGAGCATTTGTTGCAGGGAGTTCTGATGTTGTTGAATGGATCTTGAATACAGCGAGAAGCTTTATATTCTCTACAGCCCTTCCCTCATGCGTTATCGCAGCATCTATAGCTGCATTGGAAATAATTGAAAAAGATTCTGATTTAATAAAGAACCTCTGGGAAAACAGAAAAAAAGTAGTTAATGGTATTAAAGATATTGGATATGACATCATGGGAAGTGAGTCACCTATTATACCGATAAGGACAGGTACTGTGGAAAATACCCTGCGAATATCACAATATTTATATGATAAAGGGATTTACGCACCAGCGATAAGACCACCAACAGTAAAAGAACCAAGGATACGCATAACTGTGACTGCATTTCATTCTGATGAAGACATTGAAAGACTGATTGAAGCACTCAGGGAGGCATAAAAAGCAAAGAGCAAGGAGCAAAGAGTTGAAAAAAGCTAAAGGTTTTTTCATAACTGGCACTGATACAGGTGTTGGGAAAACAATCATAACTGCAGCATTAATTAAAGCCATCAAACATCTTGGGTTAAAGGCATGTGGGATGAAGCCTATAGAGACAGGTTGCAAAAAAACAAAGTTCAAAGTTCAAGACACGTTACTACCCTACGATGGAATATTTTTAAAGAAGATATCCAATGTTAATGATTCTCTTGACTTAATTACTCCAATTCGTTTTGAAAATCCATTGGCACCTCTGTCTGCTTCTGAAATTGAATGTGTCTCTATTGATTTTCAAAAGATAAAAAAGGCATTTACAGAACTTTCAAAAAAATATGATGTAGTTATCGTTGAAGGAATCGGTGGGCTACTTGTTCCGATCACAAGAGATTGTTTTGTTCTTGATCTTGCAAAAGACTTTGGACTGCCACTGATAATCGTCTCAAGGCCAGGACTCGGCACAATCAACCATATAATGTTGACTGTCAACTGTGCGATAAAAGAAGGTCTTAATGTTGCAGGAATAATAATTAATTATAGCCACCCACCTGAGGGCACACTTGCTGAAGATACTAATCCAGAGATAATAAGACAGATCAGCCCTGTCCCGATTATGGGGATATTCCCTTACCTTGAGAATTTCGAAAGTGATACCATAGAAAAAGCAGCAAAAAACCTCGATATCGAGATAATCAAAAAATATCTCTAAATCTGTTTTCTAAATCAGCCTCAAATCTCCCAGAACTTTTCTCAGCTTTTCTCTATTTTCCGGAGACATCTCGCAGAGTGGAAGTTTGAATTCTTCCTGTATTCTGCCCATCATCGCAAGTGCTGTTTTTGCAGGTATTGGGTTTGTCTCTATGAACATCGCTGCATTCAAAGGCTCAAGTTTATAATGGATTGCCCTTGCTTTATCATGCTGTCCTTTCATCCATAATGAACACATCTGTGAAACATCTTTCGGAGCAACATTTGCTGTAACAGAAATTACACCCTTACCGCCTAATGCAAGGAGAGGGAGTGTTGTAAAGTCATCTCCCGAGATAACAGTTATCCTGTCTCCGCAAAGCCTTATAACCTCACTCACCTGTTTCATATCGCCTGTCGCTTCTTTTATCGCAACAATATTTTTAATCTCTGCAAGACGGGCAACGGTTGGTGGAAGCATGTTTACCGCAGTTCTCCCTGGCACATTATAGAGAACTATAGGTATATCAACTGCCTCTGCAACTGCCTTGTAATGCCTGTAAAGACCTTCCTGTGTGGGCTTGTTATAGTATGGTGTAACAAGCAGGGCTGCATTGGCACCGGATTTCTTGGCATGTTTTGTGATCTCTATGGTTTCATCAGTAGCGTTCGCTCCGGTACCTGCGATGACGGGGACCCTTTTATTCACGGCTTTCACTGTGAAATCGATAACCCGGTAATGTTCTTTATAATCGAGGGTCGCCGATTCACCAGTCGTACCACAGGGTACTATAGCATTGGTTCCCTGATCGATATGCCACTCTATGAGATCTCCGAGTGCCCTTTCATCAACCCTCCCCTTTTTAAAGGGTGTCACAATTGCTACTATTGATCCCTTAAACATGGTTCCCTCCTTATGTGGAAACTTACTGCAATATTTAAGAACTCATTTTAACTGTGCCTTCAAAAACCTCTGCAGCAGGACCTGTCATATAGACATGGTTATCCTCAGCCCATTCTATAAAAAGGTCTCCACCGAGAAGATGAATAGTTACACTCTTTCCTGTAAGATGCTTAATATTTGATGCGACAGCTACAGCTGAAGCACCGGTACCACATGCCATAGTCTCACCCGAACCTCTTTCCCATACTCTCATGTTTATTTCTGCGGTATTAAGTATCTCTATGAACTCAACATTTGTTCTTTTAGGGAATAGGGGATGATTCTCTATTATCTGGCCATAATATGGTATAGGGAAATGAGAAAGATCGTCAACGACAATAACTGCATGTGGATTTCCCATAGATACACAGGTAATACGAAATACCCTATCATCTATTTGCAGCGGATAATCTATAACTGGTGAAGAGTGATGGGTGATGGGTGATGAGTTACTAATATTGATCGGTATTTTCTCTGGTTCAAAGATCGGTTCTCCCATGTCAACTTTTACCATATCACCTGCCTTTTCAGGCCTTATAATACCCGCGATGGTCTCTATATCAAGGACATTTTTATCTGAAAGATT